>NZ_JAPMXC010000003.1 GCF_026624755.1 Robbsia betulipollinis | reverse complement strand
CAATCGCAACGGTGTTGTCGGCGAAGTTCGGCGGCGAAGCGAAGGGCTATGCGGACATCGACGCGGCGCCGGAAGAAAAGGCGCGCGGCATCACGATCAACACCGCGCACGTGGAATACGAAACGGCGGCACGGCACTACGCGCACGTCGATTGCCCGGGCCACGCCGACTATGTGAAGAACATGATCACGGGCGCCGCGCAGATTGACGGGCCAGCAGGATGTGCTCGCGCGTTTGCGGCATCGGGCCGTCGGCGGCCGAACACACCAGGATCGCGCCGTCCATCTGCGCGGCGCCCGTGATCATGTTCTTCACATAGTCGGCGTGGCCCGGGCAATCGACGTGCGCGTAGTGCCGTGCCGCCGTTTCGTATTCCACGTGCGCGGTGTTGATCGTGATGCCGCGCGCCTTTTCTTCCGGCGCCGCGTCGATGTCCGCATAGCCCTTCGCTTCGCCGCCGAACTTCGCCGACAACACCGTTGCGATTGCCGCGGTCAGCGTGGTCTTGCCATGGTCGACGTGACCGATGGTACCGACGTTCACGTGCGGCTTGTTACGCTCAAACTTGCCTTTAGCCATTGTCGACTCCTAAACAGGACAATACATTCATTGCGCCGCGCGCAACCACACTGAGCAGCTGAAATTTGGTGCCCATGGGCAGGATCGAACTGCCGACCTCTCCCTTACCAAGGGAGTGCTCTGCCACTGAGCCACATGGGCGAAACCTTTACAACGCTTTGAAACCTGGAGCGGGTGAAGGGAATCGAACCCTCGTCATAAGCTTGGAAGGCTTCTGCTCTACCATTGAGCTACACCCGCACGAACCCGATTCGGATCTCGATTTCCTACTTTGCGGCCCGGCGAAGCGTGCCGTGGCAACGGACACACGCTTCGTCAAGCCAACTTCTGAATTCTGGTGGAGGAGGTTGGATTCGAACCAACGTAGGCGTAAGCCAACAGATTTACAGTCTGCCCCCTTTAGCCACTCGGGCACCCCTCCGCAGAGAATTGAAGATTATGGAGAAGAGTCGGACACGTGTCAACTGTTTTCAGCAAAGACGCTCAGGCCGACCGACGCGCTCCGGCGCCCTCTCCCTGCCCCGAAATGACTGCCGCCGGACGACGCGAAGGCATCATCCGACGGTGGGATACGATGACGGCCACGAAAACGAAAAAGCAACCGTATTCATTCGCGGTTGACGTCCAGGCCCAGCATCGCCGCGTACCACCGCATGCCACCGTCCTCGGACAACACCTCGTCCATGAGATCGCGCAGCGGCATGCGTCCCCATGCCAGGGCACGTTCGATCAAATAGGGCGTGGGACTGTGCGGCTCATGCTCGCGCAGGTACGCCGCCGATTTCGCCAGCAACGCGTAGGCTTCTTCGCGACTGGCGATTCCCGCGCGCGACGCCGGGGCGCGAGCGCCTGGCGTCTCCCCGGAAGCGACCTGACGGGAGTGCGAATCGGTCTTGGCGTTCTCCTCGCCGTTCTCCTCGCCGTTCTCCTCGCCGTTCTCCTCGTCGTTCTCCCGGTCGAACGGATCGGCGCTCCCACCCGCCGCGGGCGTTCGCCCATCGATCAGGCTGTCCGCCGCACGGTCTAGAGCGGACAGCCGGTCGACGACCGCGCTCAGACCGGGGCCATCGCCGTCCAGCACCTCGTCGAGACGCCGCGTGAAAAGCGCCCATCGATCGCACACTTCGGCGATGCCGCGCCGCAGGGCGATCAGCCCTTCCAGCCGGGCTCCGACGGCGCGCGCCGACAGGGTCGCCTGGTCGGGCCTTTCGCGCCCGGGCAGCGCGGGTTTTCCCATGATCAGGCGCTGCCAGTCGTCCAGGTTGAGCGCCGGCGCGTCGAGCTCATCGAATTCCAAAAGCGGGACATGCATCGTCACGGCAACGACCAACATGTCCCGCAACCACTCGACGATACCGAGGCGCGCATCGCCGTCCTCCTCGTGGGGCGGGTAGGCGTCCGCCCAGAAATGCGCCACCATGCCGTCGAACAGGTGCACGCCCGCGGACATCCCGCGGATGCCGTGCAGCCGGATCCAGGCTTCGCACAACCACGCCGCGATCTGCAAATCCTTGCTCTCGGATTGCAGGGCCGAAAGGCACAAGCGGACGACGAGGGGCCAATCCGCTTTCTTCAGGGGCCGCTCCCATTCGCCTTGTGGCACCGTCGCGTCGTCCTCCTGGCGCGCCTGGCGGATTTCCCGGTAGGTCGCCGAGTACCGCAGGGACATGCCGGCGCGCTGTTCGCCCGCGAGGGGAAGCAACGCGCGATCGATGTCGGCGTAAAAATGCTCCAACGGACGATCGCTCACCTGACAACCCTCTCATTTTTCCATGGGACCGCGGCGCTCGGGAATGGGCCCGGCCAACGCAGCAGCGACTTCTTCCCCGCGGGCGACAGCGACACACGGATGAATACCCTCGCGAAGGCGTCCTCGCGAGGCGCGCCATTCGCCGACGGCGACGCCAGCGGGAAATCGAATTTCAGCAAGATCGTCCGTTGACCGCCGGCGGCGTCGGCCTGCGGAACCCGATGCGCGGCAATGAACGTCAACAATGCCCAGGGATCGGAAAAGCGGAAAGACACCATGCGCCCATCCGTCGCGTAGTGCTTTCGACCGGCGTCGCCGGCGGCGGTCTGTGGCGCGTCCTTTGCCAGGCGCAGCGCAAGCACGACGGGCATGCCGGGCTGCCAGCGCACCGCACGCGGCGTGGCGCCGCTCTCCACGGTTTGCGAACCCGAGCGCAGCGACCAGCCGATGATCTGGTTACCGCCGATTTCCGCGCGCCGGTTGACGCGAAAATCGACGTTGACGTCATACCCCGCCGATACGTCGTCGCTGTCCGGATACAAAGGTGCGAGCAGCCGGGCCACGCCGGCGAATTGCGTCACGAACCGGTCCACGTCCCGCCCGCCGCCGGTGGCCGGCAGGCTGCCGTCCGGCCGCACGCCCAGCGCGCGCGACAGGGCCTCGAATTGCCGCAACGCCTCGCCAACCACCCGGTAATCGGTCGGGCCGCGATCGGTCGGGCCGCGATCGGTCGGGCCGCGATCGGTCGGGCCGCGATCGGTCGGGCCGCGATCGGTCGGGCCGCGATCGGTCGGGCCGCGATCGGTCGGGCCGCGCGGCGCGGCGTTCGGCCGCGCGAACGGCGACTGCCCCGCCAGATCGCGATCGAACATCGCGGCGAAGGACTGCCACGCCTGTTTCGCGGCCACGCCGTGCAGGGCCTTGCACGACGCCGCCAGTTGCCGGTGCAGCCGCCGGTGAATGCCGGCGAAATAATCGTCGCCGACCGCGGGCGGCGACGCGGCAAGTTTTTCGATGCACCGCTCGCCTGCCTGCGCCGGGCCCAGCGACACCACGAATTGTTCAAGCGCGAACAAGGTGCTGTTCGGACTGCTCAGCTTGTAACGCGTCAGATCGGCATCGATCGCCGCCCAGCGCCGCACCACCGGCATATCGGCGTCCTCGGGCGAAACGAACGGCAGGAAAACCGCCGCGCGCTGTCCCAGGGCCTGCACCCGCGCCGCCTGCCGCTGCACGTAGACGTTCACCGCCGCCGGGTCGCGGATGCCGAGCGCACGCGTCAGGAGCGGTTCGCCGCCGCGCGCGGACGGCGTCGGCGTATCGGCGACCCCATAGAGATCCGACCGCGCCAGCGCCGCATCCACCGCGCGCAGATGCTCGATGGCATCGGCGGACACCCGGCGTCGCAACGCGCTCGCCTGCTCCCGGCCATTCCATTCATCGAGCGCCGCGGCGATTTGATTGAGCCGCGCGCCGGCGGCGAGAAAGGCCGCGGGGTCGGCATTCGCCGCCGGCACGCCCATGCCTGCCGCGGCCATCGTCCGATCCTCGATCAGGGCCGAGAACTGCGCGTCGACGCCCGTCTCGAGGGCATCGCCGGCGCCGGGCGGGATTTGCGCCAGCGCCCCGTCCAGGAAGCGCTTACGGATGTCCCGGAGGGCAAGCGCATGGTCCAGTTGCCCGGCGTTCCAGACCAGGACTTCGCCCCGCGCCGGCGCGGGCACCGTCCGCACCTTGCGCGGCGCGAGCAGCGTCGGGTCGAGCAACTGCGCCAGCAGGTCGCGCAACGCGGTCCGCGCGGTGGACAACACGAACGTATCGGCTTTTTCATCCCACGCCATGGCGCCGCCCTGCCCCGCGAAGTGTTCGAAAAAGGCGCTGCGCGCGGCCTGTAACGCGAAATCCATGTCATTGCGCAGGCGGTCCGCGGCAGCTTGTCCGAGCAGGGGATTGCGGGCGACGCGCGCGAGCAGCCGTTCGTACGCCGGGCCGAATCCCGGTCCGTCCGGCAGCATCCAGGCGCCGGCATTGGTGGAGACGAGATGGCGCTCGGTTTCGATGGCATCGAAGATCGTCCGATAGACATCGGTGACGCTCGCCGCATCGCCCATGCGCAACGCCTGCAACCCACCGGCCAGACGACGTTCCGCCTCGTACAGCGGGTTGTTCTTGAAAAGACGCTCGGCCAGGTGCTTTTCGCCCCTGTTGAACGCGCAGCGCAGCGACTGCCGCACGGCGGGCGTGTCGACGCCGGCCACGAGGTCGGCGCCGTTCGCACGCCCATGGAAGAACGCCAGGCTTTCCGACAGATCGTTGTGCAAATCGACGTCGAATGCGTAACCGATCAGAAAATGGAGATCGTCCACGGTCGCGCTGACCCTGTCCTGCAGCCGCCGCAATGCGGAAAACGCCTGTTCCAGTTGATCGAGTTCGGCGACGTAGGCCTGCAGGGCGAGCATTTCCGGCTGCGCCGCTATCGCCAGACCGGCGTTCGCGCCCGTCGCCTCCCGCGGCGGCATGGGCGACTTGCACTCGCCGCCCGGCAGGATGTCGCCCGTGCCAGGCTCGGTGTCGCCACCGGTCAGTCGTGCCACGCGCGCCATCAGTTCGCGGTGCAGGGCCGGCGCGGCGATACTCTCGAACACGCGCTGCAGGCGTTCGCGAAGACGCGATTCCAGCCGGTCGAAAACCTCCCAGGACCCCGGCATCGACACCGTGGTCACCCACGACGGTCCGAGCGTGGCATTCATGCGCAGCAGGTCCACCAGCTTCGCGCGGTGCCATGCCGGGTCCATCCGCCGGCCCTGTTTCGCGGCAGTGCGCTGGGTGAGTTCGTCGTGCGCCAGTTGCGTGAGCGCCTGCGCCCACTCGCGGCTGCGTTCGGCATTCTGTCGGGTAGCGAAAACCAGCGCGACGGCCCACCCGCCCAGCAGGACGACCGTCGCGCCGCGCACCGTGCTGCGCACCAGCGGCCGCCTGAGCCGCTGCGTGCGGGAAGGCTGCGTCAGCCCGTATTCGAGAAAGATCTTTCGCTCGAACAGATCGCGCAGGAAGACCGGCCGGGGCGTGGGGGCGCTGCCCAGCAGTTCTTCATCCGACGCCGCGGCACGTACCGGGATGTCGAAAAACGCCGGTTCGCCGTCGCCCGGGACGGCGGGAATGTCCTCGTCCGGTTCGCGGTCCCGGTGCGCCGTCCGGTCCGCGGCGGGAAAGCCGGAGCGGGAATCCAGACCTGGACCTTCGTCCGACAGCGGCAGATGGAACGACTCGGCGTTGTCGCCCGTCAGGTAGATGCCGCGCAGCAAAAACGGTTCGTGATAACCGCTGGGCCGCATCAATTCGTCGACGAAGAACTGCATCTGCTCGCGCATCGCGTCGAGGCGGGCCGGCAGCGTCAGCAGCGCGGCGGCATCCTCGCCCCCCGTTCCCAGCGCGAACCGTTCCGCGTTGGTGTCCGACACCGTCTGCAGGATCGCGGCCAGCGCCGCCCCGACCCATTCCGATTGATAGTTGATCGAGGGGTCGAACGGCGACGACCAGCCGAGCATGCCGCCACGCATGTCTTCCGGCACATTCCGGGAAAACGCCTGGAATCCGGCCACCCGCTCGCAATCGGTCACGACCACGTACGTGGCGAAGCGCATCGCGAACCGGTTTTGCGCGAGCCACAGGCGCCGGTGGGCACGCGCCGCGCGCTGCGTGAGTTCAAGGCGGGATTCGGCCGACGGATCGAGCAGAAGCGGCGCCGGCAGCGTGATCACCAGCGCATCGAACGGGCGCTGCGGACGATAACGATGGCACAGACCGAGAAATTCCTCCCAGGGTTTTTCCGCGTCGACGGTCCCGTCCGACAGGCCGAGAAATGCCGCACGCAGATCGATCACCACGCCGCTGCCGAAGAATTGCCAGTCCACGCCCTGCACCGCGCTCGGCGCCGCAGTGGATTCGCTCAACACCGCGGCGATGCCCGCCGCCGGCAACGGCAGGCTCCGATCCCGGGCCGACTCGTTGAGCACCAGCACCCACGGCACCCGATAGCGCTCGCCGCGCGACGCGATATTCGCTTCGATCAGCCGCGTCGCGCGTCGAAACGACTGACGCAGGGAATCATGACGCCAGCGCGCCAGCGGCGATGGCGGGCGGCGCGCATCCCTCGCGCCCCGCGCCGCGAAGTAGAGCGTCACCGCGAGCGCGGCGACGAGCACCAGCGCCAGCACGACGCTCAGCAACAGCAAGAGGTTTTCATTCATGCGTTTCGCGATTCCGGGTAGACGTCCAGCGCGCGTTTTTCATCGAACCACGGTCCCTTCGCCGACGCTGCGCAGTCCCTCGCGAATCGGCCAGGTCGTCGAGAGCCAGAGAATCTCGGACGCCACCAGCAATCCCGCCGCCGCCAGCGCGGCCCCCACCCACCACCGGCTGAGGGCGGCGTTCCTGCGGGGCGCCAGATGCGACAGGGTCTGTTTGTACGGGGCCTCGTCGAGCACGCGCCCCTGGCCGCCGGGATCGGGAGGCCGGCGATAGGCGAACTGGAACAGCGCGAGCCGATAGCTTTCGAGCCGCGCGAGGTCCGCACCGCCGCGGTACCGCCCCTCGAAGCCCATCGCGAGCGCGAACAGATACAGGCGGGCGAGCCGGCGGCGCGACGGGTCCCGGTCCGCCAGCAGCCGATCAATGCGCTCGAACACGGCTTCGCCGGCCACGTGCGTCTGGAAAACCGCGGACTCGAGCAGGTGTCGGGTCCAGGATTCGCGGCCTGCCCAGGGACGGGTCAACAGAATCTCGTCCGCCAGCGCGGCCTTGAGATAACGCGCGTCGGCGACGTTGTCGATCTCGAAACGGGTGACCTCCCGCTCGATATGCGCGTCCTGGAATTCCATGAGGCGTTGCAGCCGCTCGCTGAGCGCGCGCGCCGCCTCGTCGGCGCCGGTCTCCAGGGACTCGGCGAGCCGCATGGGCGCATTGACGACTTCGTCCACGAACGCGCTGAACTGCTTGGTCAGAAGATCGTCATCCATGGGTATCGATAAGCATCGGAATCGAGAAGTGGACTCGCGCGGGGATATCGCGCGAAGTGGGGAACATCGGAGGGACCGCCTCAGACCCGCGTGAACAGGACGATTTCCCGAGGCCGTTCGACGCCCGGGCTTTCGTTGACATGACTGATGACGAGCGTCTCGCCCCCCACCACCATGCCGCCGGCGCAATCCAGTTCGAACAGCAGATAGCCCGCGCCCGAACGGACCGCGAGGCCCTCCACCCGCTCGACACCGCGCCGCGCCGCGCCCAGCACGCGGCGTTGCTTCAAGGAAGCGTAGGTGGATGCCGGACCCACGATCGCGCCCTTCATCCAGGCTTCCAGGTCCTTTTCCGTCTGACCGCGCAGGCCGACGTACAGGCGCGATTCGAGCGCCTCGGGCGGCACCTGGATCTCGAACGCGCCGCTGCGCAATTCGAACTTGCGCTCGCGGAACTGCTGGCAGAGCTCCAGCGTCAGCGCGTCGATCTCGTCAAGCAGCGGCAGCAGCATGGCCGAGGGCTCGGCATGGTCGTAATCGCCGAGCACGGGCGGCATCGCGCCCGGTTTCGCCAGACTGACGGAACCCAGCATCGACGCCAGCGCCCAGTACAGGTTCAACGGATGAAGATGAGGCGTGCGCAGCACGGCTTCGACCAGCGGCAGACCGGCCAGCAGGCTATGCAACCGCTCCTTGAGTTCCAGTTGCAGCAGCCGCTCGTCGATCCGCGACGACGGGCTGCCCGTTTGCTTGGCGACGAACGCGGCCTTGCTGCGAATCGACGCCAGCGTCGCGGCGATGCGCCGCCACAATTCGCCGTCCCGCCCCACCTCCAGCAACGGCGGAAGGCGCGGATCCAGCTGGAACACCGCGTTCTCGCGCCGCACCGTGCACAGGCGCAGACAGGCGTGCGTCGCGGGCGGCGGTTCGCCGGCCATGAGCTGCAGGTTGAGCAATTGCCGCGGCATCTCGATGGCGGGCGCGTTCGATACCTCGTCCTCGACAAACGCATCCGCCACCGAGCGAAAACGGCGGATCGCGCGCTTGTAGCGCATCGTGGAGGCCACCGGCACGCTCAGGTGAATGTCGAAGACATCGCGTCCCAGGCGCTCGGCCTCGCCGGGCAATGCGATCTCGAGCGGCAGGTGCAGGGGGTTTTCCGCGTCATGGCACGCAAGCGCCCCGTCGGGCAGGATGGCGTCCAGCGCCATCACGCACAGCCTGCCCGACGGCAACAGGCCGGGGTCGATCCGCAGCAGGCGCACGCCCCAACTGAATGGCGCGGCGGCCAGGACTTGCCATGCGGTCAGCGAATCGAGCCGCGCGGACAACTGCTGCAGATGCTGCGGCGACAGCAGCATCCCTTCGTGCCATTCCACCCGCTCGGTGACCGGTTCGATGCGATTGTTCATCGGCAAGACGTTTTTCATTAGACGTTTTTCATTTCGTGACCAGGACCGTGAAGGTTTCTTCCTGAAAGGTCAGGACCAGGCGGCCGTCGTAGCGGTCGAGGCGGGCACGGTGCGCGCCCGCGGATTCGTACCGCGCGAAGACCAGCGCCGCGACGATCCGCTTGCCGGACGGCAGAACGCGCTCGACCGACGTGATGGTCTGACCGGGGACGATCTCCCAGCCCCTGCACCGAATGCCGTCCGGAAACGTGGCGAGCAGATCGCCACGGGTCGCGAACCACTGCGCCGCGCTCAGGGTCATGATTCCGTCGAGCGCCTTCGCGTCGCTGACCAACACCAGGTCCACGGCAACGGGACTGTTGCGGTTCGCATCGGCCGCCGCGATCAGCGTCACCTCCCGCCAGTTCGCTTTCACGCGCTTCGGTCCGGGCGACGCGCAGCCGTGCAGGAGGCACAGCGGCAGGCATAACGCGCCCGCGACCAGACACCAGCGCAACGCGCCTTTCGCGGGCCGCGCGCGGCCCGCCCCGGTTGCTGCCGTCATCGTTCGCCCGCTCCCATGCCTGCCGGCGTCGCGACCGCCGCCGCCGGCACCGTCGCGCCATCCCCGGCGGCGGCATGATCGGCCGGCACCGTCACGCGCGCATCCAGCCGTTGACCGACCTGCATGCCGATCAGGAACAGCAACACACCCAGCAGTGCGACACACACCGCGGCGATCGTGCACATCCGGGCGGTCATCGTGAAAACCGTGGCCATGTCACCCCTTGTCAAGGAACCATCGTCGTAAATTGCGCCGGCGTCACGATCCGGATCACGCCTCCCCACTGGCACAGCAGTTGGGAGGTGGTCTGCAGCGCGGGCACGTTTCCCATCAATACCGTCGGAGACCCCGGCAGCCAGGGCGCCGCGGTGACCGGCACGCAAGGCGCGGGCGTCAACACGCCCAGTGCCGCCGCGGTCGCGGCGGCGACCATCGGGTTGGCCATGCACGCGCATGCGCCAAACGACGGAATGTTCGCGAAGGGCAGGTGATCGAGCACGGTCGCGGCCGGCGCGCCGGCGAGCACGCGCCGCAGGGGCAGCACGTTCAGCGGCGCCGGCGACAGACCGAACGAACATTGCAGCAGGGCGCCCGCGCTGGCGACGATGGCCATCAGCCTCTCACCCATTTTTCGAGTCCACGAACCCACTTTTCGGCGCGCGGCAGGGGTGCGGCGGCGGCACTGCCGGCTTCGCTGCCAGCCTCATTGCCAGCTCCGTTGCCAGCTCCATTGCCAGCTCCATTGCCAGCTTCACCGCGGATCTCACGGCCCTGCGGATCGAAACGGCGCGTCGCGACGACGCCGCACCCGGCCCGGTACCAGCGCTCCTCCATTTTTTTACCATTCGGCCAGTAGCGGATGAAGGATCCGTGCAGCGCGCCATCGCGGTAATGCGCGGTTTGCACGGGATGGCCGAACGCGTCGAAATCCTCGCACGGGCCATCGAGCCGGCCCGCGCGGTAATGCGCGCGGCGCAACAGTTGATCGTCCTGAAAAAACAGCGCCTTGCCGTGCAGTCGCCCGTCGTGATACGGCAGGCGCGCGCTGGGCGCGCCCGATGCCGCGTAGCAGAGCGTCTCGCCCTCGAGCACGCCACGGCGGTACTGGTGGATGCAGGCGATGCGCCCGTCGACGTATGACGTCGTCGTCCCGTGCTGCACGTCGTTTTCATAGTCGGCTGCCCGCAGCAATTGTCCGTCCGCGCCATACAGCGTGAACCGCCCGTGTCGCAGGCCATCGCGATACGTTCCCGCGCACACCCGCACGCCATGCCCGGTGACGTGCTGGATCTCGCCGTCCGCGGGAACGGCGGCCGCGCCCGGCGCCCGCGCGCCCGGCAGGCCCTCTGGCGCCTCGGCGGATACCGGCGCGGGCGGCGACGGATGCGCCGTCATCAATTGATCGCGACCATGCCGCCCTTCAAGGTCAGCATGCCGCCCCCGTCCACCGTTTGCGTCGCGGACGCCTTGCTCTCCACCACCAGCCCCCGGTTGGTCAGGGTCGTGCCCGCGCTGTTCTCCAGCGTCGTGCCACCCTTGTTCGTCAGGTCCAGTCCGGCCTGATTGCTCAGCGACGTGCCTGCCTGCGACGTGAGCGCGTTTCCGGCCTTGATCGCGACCGAACCGGTCACATCGATCAGCAGATCGCCCGCCACGCACAACGTATAGTTCCCCGCCACGGTGTGCCGGTGATCCCCCTCGGTGTGGTGCACCTGCGTGCCGCCCACGGTCACGCTGCGGTCGCCGTGCACCATGTGCGTCTCCTGCCCTTCGCGCACGTCGATCGTCCGGTCGCCCCGCTCCACCTTGAGCCTGTGCGAACCGGCCAGGAGCGTCGTGTGCAGATCGTTCTCGACATCGATCTTCATGTCCTTCTGCGCATGCAGGAACAGCTCCTCGTGATCCAGCCGGTCCTCCATGCGGATCTCGTTGCCGGCGCGACCCGCCTTCGAGGAACGCGACCGGATCACGCTTTGCGTTTGCGCTGCGGGCAGGGAAACGGGCGGCGTATGCGTGTCGTTGTAGACGCTGCCGGTGACGAGCGGCCGATCGGGATCGCCGTCGATGTAGCTGACGAGCACTTCGTGGCCCACGCGCGGCAGGAACAGCTGCCCCCATCCCTGGCCCGCGACGGCCTGGGCGACGCGGACCCAGCAGGAACTGTTTTCGTCGCGCGCCGCGTGCCGGTCCCAGTGAAACCGCACCTTGACGCGCCCGAGATCGTCGGTCCAGATCTCCTCGCCGGCGGGCCCCACGACGACGGCGGTATGCATGCCCTGCACCGCGGGTCGCGGCGCAGCGGACGGCGGGCGAAAACGCCTGTTTTCGGCAAAGGTTTCGAAGCGATTTTCGTAGGCGCTTTCGGTGGCGGCATGCTCCACCGACCGGACCACCTGAACGCCATTGAGCGCGTCGCGGTGGTGTCCGACGAGCGTGAACTTGGCCCCCGCGCGAAGGGTGTAGCACTGGCTCGCGCCGCGTCCGGCGACGCCTGCCATCTGCTGCGCGTCAAGACGCAGACTGGCGAGCCGCTCGCCCTCGGGCAATGTCGCGTACTTGCCTGGATAGAGATAACGCGCGCCCCGCCCCCCCGACTCGGGCACCGTGACGAGCAACGGCGCCGTGGACTGCCCGCAATCGTAATCGTTCAGCGTCACGTCCTGCGCGACGACCCGGTGCTCCAGTTCGAATTGCGTGACCGCTTCCAGCGTTCGCGAGTCCGGGGATTCGGGTGCGTAGCGCATGACCGGCGCGCTGTCGCTCGTCGCATGCGCCGCGGCATTGTCGGCCAGCACCAGCGTGTGCCGCCCCTCGGCGAAGGTGAAGAAATAGAAGATGCCCTCTTCCTCCATCAGTCGCGAGATGAAGGAGAACGGACTTTCGTCGTAGCAGACGCAGTATTCCCGGACCGGATAGGTTCCCGACAGCCGGTCCTCGACAAGGATATTGTGCTCGTGCAGCACGGCTCTCACGATATCGGCCGCGCTCTTGTTCTGATGGATCGCCCGATCCGAGCCCAGGGTCAACAGCCACAATCTGGGCACCACGACGGCGGCGTAGCGGGATGCCTCGGCGCGCCCGCTTTCATGGACGAATCGCGCCACGATGCCGTGGAAATGACGTTGCGTCTGGCCCGCACGCGCGAGACGCACCCCCAGCGGTTGTCCGATAATTCCCGAGGGGTCGAGATCGCCGTTCGACGAACGCATTTCCAGGCGAAAGCTGAAAGGCGCGGAGATCGCTTCCCGGCCCGTGAACCGTTCCAGAGACAGCACGTCCGCGCCGAACGGCGTGCTGACGGACAGAAACGACCGCGCCTGCGTGACTCCGTTCGCCATGTCACGCTCCCGCATCGACGTCGAATGCAAAAGCGAAGGCGCCGTCGGCATCCAGCGTCATGGCCACCGCGTCGAACGGGTCCGCCATCGCGATGCGCTCGAGCACCTGCTGCGACAGCGCCGGCAGGATCGCATGCGTCAGGATGTGGTCGATATTGCGCGCCCCGCTGTCGACCTCCGTGCACCGCGCGGCGATGGTCCGCGCGACGGCGTCCGTCCACGTAAAGCGCGCGCGATGATTGCGCATGAAACGCGCGGCGAGTTTGCGCAGTTTCAGCGCGACGATCGCCTGGATCTGCCCGTCGCCCAGCGGGTAGTACGGCACCAGCACGAGCCGACCCAGGAAGGCCGGGCTGAATCGCTCCGTCAGGGCCGGCCGCAACAGGGCGTTCAGTGCATCGGGCGCGATCCGCTGGCCGTCGCGACAGGCATGGGTGATGACTTCCTGCGCGGCATTCGACGTCATCAGGATCAACGTATTGCGAAAATTGATCGTGACGCCTTCCCCGTCTTCCATCGTGCCCTTGTCGAAGGCCTGGAAGAACAACTCCAGCACGTCGGGGTGCGCCTTCTCCATTTCGTCGAGCAGGATCACGCTATAGGGGCGACGGCGCACGGCCTCGGTCAGCACGCCGCCCCGGCCGTAGCCGACGTAGCCCGGCGGCGCGCCCTTCAGGCCCGACACGCTGTGCGCTTCCTGGAATTCGGAGAGATTCACCGTGATGAGATTGCGCTCGCCGCCGTACAGCGCGTCGGCCAGCGCCACGCCGGTTTCCGTCTTGCCGACACCGCTCGGACCGACCAGCAGGAACACCCCCACTGGCTTGCCGGGGTCGTCGAGGTCCGCGCGGGACGTGCGCACGCGCCGCGCGATGGCATCCAGCGCCGCGTCCTGACCGACCACGCGCTCGGCCAGCCGCTCCTTCAGATGCAGCACGGCGTGCAGTTCGTCGGCCAGCATCTTTCCCACCGGAATCCCGGTCCATCCCGAAATCACCGAGGCCACGGTCGAGGAATCGACATACGCCGGCACCATCGCATCGTCGTTCTGAACGGCTTCCAGACCTTTTTCCAGGCGGTTCAGTTGCGTGGCAAGCCCGGCGGCGGCGTCATCCTGACCATCGCCATCCGGCAGCGTATCGACCTTCCGCGCGATGCGTCGCCGCAGCGCGGTGATCTCGCCGACAACCTGCCGTTCCGCGGCGAGCTTGTCGGTCAGCTTCCCGTGCTGCGCGCGCGACTCGGCCAGCCGCGCCGCCATATCCCGCATCTCCAGGGCGCGGTCCCGCCCGGTCGCGGCTTCGTGGCGCCAGATCCGTAGCTGGCTCTCCGCCGCGGCCATGTCGCGCGCGACCGCTTCCAGCCGTTCCGGCACGCCCGTCTGACCGATCGCGACCCGCGCGCAGGCGGTGTCGAGCACGCTGACGGCCTTGTCCGGCAACTGCCGGCCGGAAATGTAACGCTGCGACAGCCGCACCGCATCGCGCACGGCGTCGTCGAGCACCTCGACGCCATGGTGCCGCGCCAGCTTCTCGACGATGCCACGCAGCATGTCCACCGCCGCGTCCTCCTGCGGCTCGTCCACTTTGACGACCTGGAACCGTCGGGCCAGCGCGGGGTCGCGCTCCACGTATTTCTTGTACTCCGCCCATGTCGTCGCGGCGATGGTGCGCAACTCCCCGCGCGCGAGCGCCGGCTTGAGCAGGTTGGCGGCATCGCCCTGGCCCTCCGCGCCGCCGGCGCCGATGAGCTGATGCGCCTCGTCGATGAACAGGATGATGGGTACGGGAGAGGCCTTGACCTCGGCGATCACGCCCTTGAGGCGGCTCTCGAACTCCCCCTTCACTCCCGCGCCGGCCTGCAGCAGCGCCAGGTCGAGCGAGCGCACGCAGACGCCCCGCAACGCCGGCGGCACGTCGCCGTCGGCGATCCGCTGGGCGAAGCCCTCGACGACGGCGGTCTTGCCGACGCCAGCCTCGCCGGTGAGAATGGGATTGTTCTGACGGCGTCGCAGCAAGACATCGACCAGTTGCCGGATCTCCGCGTCGCGCCCGCGAATGGGGTCGATCAGGCCGTCGGCGGCGAGCCGCGTCAGGTCCACGGTGAATTGATCGAGGGCCCGCGTCGCACCGGGTACGTCCCCCGCCGAGGGCATCGCGCCCGGCGCACTCCCGGCGCCGGGGCCGCTCGCGAGACTGCCCGCCGGCACGCCCACTTGCCGGTGCGCGCCGATCAGCGCGCCCAGCCGGTCGCGCAGCTTTTCCCGCGAAATCGTCAGCAGGGACGGCGCCGACTCCAACAGCGAGCCGCGCAGCGCATCCACTTCCAACAGCGCCAGCAGCAGCGTCCCCGCCCGGATTTGCTGTTCGCCCAACAGCATCGACCCCAGCAGCCAGGCCTCCTGAAACAGCGGCACGAAACCGGGCGCCAGCGCCGGCGTACGGCCGTTGCCGCGCTTGAAACCGTCGACGGCCTGCTGCAATTGCGTTTCCACCGCCGCGGCCTTGACGTCGAACGCGGCCAGGATCGCGCCCAGTTCGGGGGTCCCCCCGCGCAGCAATTGCAGCAGCAGATGCTCGATCTCGACGTTGTAGTGCGTCTGTCTGACGCACAGCTCGGCGGCCTGCTCCATTCCCGTCTTGCAGACAGGGTCCAGCCGCGACAGAAGTGTCCGAATATCGATTTGCATGGTGTAGGTCAGTTCGCTGTTTTCGCGCGACGTCGCGCACGCACGGATCAAGAAGCACTAGAGCCGCAGCCTCGCCGGTGGACAATTTCGCGATGCCCGCGGCGCGCGCCCGTCCGTCTCGTGCGCGGCGTCCCCATCGTCCCGGGCTTCCTGCAACCACGAGGTCCATCCCAGTTGCGCCGCGCCGCTGCCGCCCACGCGAGCCGCGACACGCGCTCCCCGCGCCGGCGCGAACACCAGATGGACATCGATCGAACATGGCAGGTACCGCTTTATACAATAGGACAACGAACCATGGGAACGGCCTGTCGGTAAAAGCGCGTCGAGCCGTGCCATGTCGACGTCCTGAAATGCGATATCGATCGCGGCCGCCTGATCCCACGCCCGCTGGCCCAGCGCCTGCCGCGCATTCAGCGTGGCGTCCCGGCCGAGTCGTATCTGCGCGCAGGGCTCGAGAGGGAGCCAACCGCCGATGAACTGCCTGCCGCGCACGGCGAGGCCGAAGCGATCCGCGAGCAGGCGCAGCAGACCGGTCATCGATCTGGGCGCGGAGGTCATCAATCCGGCGTGCCGCAACCAGGGTACGTCACCGCCCTCTTCGCCGGCAAGGTCGAAATGGGCGATCGCCCGAACGCAGGACGCAAGCGGCGATGCATTCAGAGATACCCAATTGAGTGCCGGCGCATGTTTCTTTTTGCCGCGAAACAGGAAGCCGATGAAGCGGTGGTTGAAGATATCCAGGAAATCGCGCATCGCGTGGTCGCGCTTCGCCAACCGTTCGAGCAGCAACTCGGTGTACGGTTGCGGCAAGGGGCCCTGCCCGCCGGCCAGCGTCATCGCCTGTGTGGACAGGACGTATGCCGGGTTCGGGCGATGCCCGGCAGGGGCATGCTCGGCCGGTTCGCACGCCTCGACGCGGTGGATATCGCTCGACTGAAAGCCCAGCGCGGCGTGTCCCGTCAGCCGGACCGACTCGTCCTCGCCATCGCCAGCTGCCAGACCTTCGCCATCTCTCGCTCGCGGCGCTGTCTGTCGCTCCAACAGGCTGATTGCCTGGAAAAGATCGAAGCGGTGCGGCGCCTCCAGCAGCTTCGCGATCACAGCAGACGCTGGCGTCCGCTCATCGCGTCCCAATGATTCCACGTTTCATCTCCCCTGCGCGCGGTCAACCGCACGAAAGAATTGACCGATGTGTACATCGCGAAGAATCGCGCGAGTATCGCGGCGAGCAGCAGCGGGGACCCGCCCACGAAGGCGCCCTCCTCGAATTCCAGGACGATTTCGGTGCCGCGGCAAAATCCTCGCCACCCCTCTTCGCCTACGCGCGCGGTCGCGGCCCGGGTCGTCATCGCGCTGATTCCATGGATCTGTTCGTGATTGCGGTGGGAATCCGTCGCGAACAAGGCGAGCATGTCGCGCAACTTGCCGACGCCGTCGCTTTCGTCCGTCAGGGACCGGTAATTCAGGGTCAACAGGGACACGAGACGCCAGAGGGACGCGCTGCCCAACGGCGGATCGTGCGGCGCGGTGGGTTCGTACAGGCCATTCACATGGACGTTGCGCGAACCCGATTCAACGCGCATCAGCGCACCCTTCGGCACCTGCTCGGCCAGGCGCCGGTTGGTACACAGAAGATCGACGTACACCACCGGTTCGGACGGGCAGCGCGGCATGTTCCGGACATCCACGAAGCTGATGAACAACTCCGTTCCGGAAACGTGCTGACGTACGCTGTGCTCGCGGCGCGCGGACCAGAACACCGTACCCAGCGGCGATGCGATGCGGCGCGCCCGATCCTCGCTCGTGGTGAAGCTTTCGATCGGCACGGCACGATCCGACATCGGATCGATGGCGACGACCGACTCGATCGCGTAGATCTCGGTGGTAGCGTCGCGTTTCAGGTCCGCGACCAACGGATACTCGTAATGGCGACGATCGAAGACGATCGGTTCGCTGCTGCGCTTGAAAAGATTGACGATCGGCACGCAACCGAGCTGGAAGAGCGTCTTCGCCAACGTCTTGACGTGCCGCGTGCTGCGGCCGAAACGCAGCGTGATGTCCGCGGTGCGGCCCGTGCCCAGCGCGCCCGGAGGCAGGGTCAGATCGAAAAAGAGAAATTTTTGCGGAAAGGCGAAATATTCCTGCAACAGAACGTAAGGCACGTAGGCGTGATTGGGCGGCGACAAAACCATGTCGTCCGCTCCGTATCCCACTTCCCGCCACGCGTCGCAGGCGACCGCAAGCGTGGTTCCATCCCGTCTGCGCACGTGAATGTCGCGAATGCCGCCCACCAGCAATTCATAGACGGGCATCGTTTCCATCCAGTCGCCCTGCAGATGCAGCCGCAGGCGGTCGATGTCGAGTTCGGACAGATCCGCGTCGCCGACCGTCTCGACCGTCAGGCACAGCGTGCCCTCGTCCAGCAGCGTCGTCGCCGCAACGCGAATCGGCCACAGCGTTGCATCCCAGGCGGTGCGAAACCGGCACGTCTCGCCGTCGTGCGTCTGCGCATGCACGCCTGTATGGCGAGGTACGCGGTAGCCCGACGTCACCTTTCCCTGGCGCGCATCGAGATCGAGCTGCACCACGGACATCGACGGAACCGGCTGCACGATCGAGGGGCAGACATGATCGAGAAGCGCCGATGCGATTTGCGGAAAGGACTGATCGAGGTCGCGGTGCACCCGCGCCGCCAGGAAGGCCACCGATTCGATCAGGCGCTCGGTGTGCGGATCCAGCGACTCATTGCCATGCAGTGCAAGGCCCGCCGCCACTTTCGGATACCGTTGCGCGAAATCCGCACCCTGCTTGCGCAGATACGCGAGTTCCCGCTTGTAGTACTGCAGGATGTCGTCGGCCGCTGCGTCACTCACCGTTTTCTCCAGCGGCAACCCGAGGGATTTCAACGCCCGAACGCATCGCGAACGTTGCCCGCTCCGTGAGCGCGCCCAGTCGCATGGTCCCGCCGATGCGCACGCGCGCGTCGGCACCGCATACCGCGCCTTCGTCGATTTCGATCGCGACGTTCGACAGCCGCGGACAGTACAGGGCGATGCCATGCGCGATGGCGGCCCGCAACGTCGCCCGATCTTCAATCGACCGCATCGACAGCGCGCTCGCATCCGGGATGCCATAGCCGATCACCCCGCCGTCCGACGCGACGAACTGCTCGAAAGTCAGTCCCGAGCGCGTGCCCAGCAGGCGCGACAGTTCGACGCCGATCGAGCGGCGCAATTGACCGATCCCCACGATAAGCGGACCGTTCGTCGCCCCTGCCTGCGGGGCGAGCCGGTCGAACAATGGCGCGGCGGAACCTCGCACGGCTTCGGACATGGCGGTGGCGGATCAGGTGTCGGTGGGTCGCGAGCCGTCAGCTTGCGGTATTGGTCGTCATGTCCCAACCGAAAGTGGACGAACCCTTCTTGGACGCATCCGGATTCTGCTGCGAGTACTCGCTGGTGATTTTCGTGAAATTGATCGAAAGGCTGTCCATCGCTCCGCCGCCACCGCCCGATGTGCTGATGTTCGAGATCATTGCGTTACCCAGGACGTACTTCACCAGCAGCATGAATTTTCCGCCCTCGTTACGGCCGATGCTCAGCGTCGCGTCGCCCAGCTTCGTGCCGGCGGCGCATGCGGTATAGAGCGCCGGGGTCGAGACGTCCGTCATCTTCGACAGCGACATTTCGCCGAATACCGGCCGCCCCATGGTCCGCTCGGTGTTTCCCACGTCCATGTTCATCGGCAGGGCCACGCCGTGGGAAAAAGAATCGATGATGATCTTTCCCGAGAACTCCTTCAGCGTCGAATTCCCGGAAATGCTGTCGATCGAAAGAACGATGGTATCCATGACACACTCCTCTTCAATTGAAACGCACGACGGGCCAAGCCACCCCGGTCAGGATCGCCCGCCGGATCACGCAGCGGAAGCAGGCAGTTCGGCGACGAGTCGGATCGATGCGCTGAGTTCTTCCATCTGAAAGTGGGGCTTGAGAAAGCAGGTCGCACGGTAGGCACCCGGGCGCCCGGGCACCTCGGTAACATCGATCCGCGCCTCGCTCAGGGGGAATCGCGCCTTCGACGATTGCGGTGCCGCGGCATTGACCAGGACGTAGTCGGCGATCCAGTTGTTCAGATAGCCTTCCACTTCTTCCCGGGTCTGGAAACTGCCGATCTTGTCGCGCATGATGACCTTGATGTAATGCGCGAAGCGGGATGCCGCCATCACATAGGGCAAACGCCCGGACAACAGGGCGTTGGCATTCGCCGCGTCGTTGCTGAAGGTCTTGGGACGATTGGTGGTCTGGCCGCCGAAAAACGTCGCCGAATTGGAACCCTTCGAACTCACGATCGCGATGAAGCCGAGATCGTTCAGCTCCTTCTCGCGGCGGTCGGTGATCGTCACCTCGGTGGGGCATTTGAGGGCGACATCGCCCTCGGCGGTCTTGAATGTGTGCGCGACCAGGCCATCAACCTTGCCGCCGCCCTCGACGCCGCGAATCGCCGTCGTCCAGCTGTACTTCGCGAACGAATCGGTGATGCGCAACCCGAGTTGGTAGGCCGCGTTCGCCCACAGGTATTTCGAATGATCGTTGCCGTCGACATCCTCCTCGAAGGCGAAGCTTTCGGTCGGCTTGGTCGCCGCGCCGTACGGCAGGCGCGCCGCGTAGCGCGGCAGGACCAGCGATACGTACCGCGAATCCTCCGATTCCCGAAACGCGCGCCAGGCGGCCAGCTCGGCACTTTCGAACGTCTTCGCGAGGTCTCGCGGTACGCTGAGATCCGTGAACGACTTCATATCGAACAAGGACGGCGACGCCGCGCTGATGAAGGGCGCATGCGCCGCAGCGGCCACCTTCGAAAGGCCCTCGAGCAGGCCGATATCCTGCGGATGCCGTCCGAACGCGTAGTCGCCGATGAGCAGGGAGAAAGGATGACCGCCGAAGGTGCCGTACTCTTCCTCGTACAATTTCTTGAAAAGGGCGCTCATGTCGTGGTCGACCGCGCTTTCGATGTCCTTGAGAAGATCCGCCTTGCTCACGTTCAGCAGTTTGAGAACCAGGCGCGAACTGGTTTCCGTCCCGTGCACCATGTCCGACAAGCCGCGCCAGGAAGCTTCCAGCGACTGGAATGCACGGTCGTGCATGATGGCGTTCAACTGGTCGGTCAACAATCCATCGATTTCCGCGACCCGCTCGTTGATCATCGCCACCACCCCCTTGTCGGGGCTGGTCCGCATGCCTTCGTCGAGAATCTGCGAGGCGAGTTGTCCAATCAACTTTTTCGCGTATTCGCTCTGCGAAGGCTCCACCGCCATGTTGCCCTCGTGCACGATCCGGTCCAACAGGCTCGATTCCTGCGTTTCGACGGCTGATTCCGGCGCTACCGCCGTCGCGGCTTCCTTCTTCGACATGTCGTCATCCTTAATTTTAAGAAAACGGGTGCGTCCGGCTGCGACGATCCGTTACGCGCCGGGCGACGTCTCGTCGGCGGGTGCCGCTCCGTCTTCGCCATGCGCCTGTTGCTGAACCTGCTTCAGATCGTCATTGTTGGAAACGATTTTTTCGAGCAACGAATCGAGCTCGTCGTTGCCGTCCAGTTTGGCGAGAAGATCCCGCAGTTGCTGACGCGCCTCAAGCAGCTTCGCCAGCCGGGGAACCTGAAGGACCAGGGCGTCCGGATGGAAATCCGCCATGGTGGTGAAATTGAGTTCGACCGGCAGAACGCCTTCGCCCGTCAGCGTGTCCGGCGCCGAGAGTTGGAGGCGCGGGGCGATATTCGACATGACTTCGTTGAAGTTGTCGCGATCGATTTCGGTCAGCCGCCGGTCCTTCAATTTGGGCAACGGCGTGACCGGATGACCCGACAGGTCAGCCAGCATGCCAACGACCATCGGCAACTCTTTTTTCTCGACTGCGTCGCCCACTTCCACATCGTATGTGATCTGCACACGGGGCGGCCGGTTGCGGCCCACCCATTTTTGCAAGCTGTTGGACATGCGAACCTCGATAAAAGAGTTGAATCATGGAGGGAGATGTTTCGCCACACCGCGCGTCACGATCCATTTCCACCGGCGACCGGTTTGCTTACGGTGTTCATCGACATGCCGCGCATTGTCGCCGTAACCGTCGGCACGAGAAATCGGTCCCGTCTCAAAACCTTATGGCGACAACGACGGGGCCGTGGCGTGCGCATGCTCGCACGGGCAGCGTCGCGCGCTCTCCCTTCCATATCGGCAGCTTCAACGTATGACGTACCGGCGACTTATAAAAGAAAAATCGATGCGCCGTTCGCCCCGTCGCTTTTAATTTCGTCGGTCAATCGCTTCTCCCGCTTCCCGCCGGTTTGCGAAATTTCTCGCCAAGGAAAGCGATATGGCCAACCGCCTGGCGATCGAGACCCGATTTTTGAGACTGGTCCGATTATTTTTTGATACGCCGCAAAACACCGCGTATCGCACTATAGTTTTTCCGTTTTCGTCCAACCGGAAAATCAGCGAATGCTCATTTCTTCCAGGAGACTGCAATGACGGTACTCACCCTATTTTTTTGCGGAACAGGTTTCGGAAGCGCCGATTTCTATAGAGCCACGTACCCGCAGGGGGAACTGGTCGCAACGCTGGCGCGAAACATGGCGGGGACGGAGTATGTGGACTGGTTTATCGTCGACGGCCCTGGCAGCGGCAATTCGCAGGCAGCCGAGAAATTCGTCGAACCCATCAATTCGTTGGGCGAGAGTTTAGGCAAGCCGTTCGGCTATGGCATGGAAGCGAGCGCCGAGCATGCCATTCAGATGATTCGGGGAGTGGCGACATGGTCTCCCGCCCTTCACCCGCTCAGGAATGAACAACTCAACCCGGGTCTGATCAGACGGCAGCAATTTCGCGAAGATCAAGACGCCCGGCAACAGGTCTTCGGGCAGTGGACCGCGGCGGCAACGGCGCAACCGGGCCATGTCATGGCCACGCCGGCGTCGACGGTGGTGAAACTCAAGAACCGATCGATATCGATACCGCATGAAAAGGATTTCAACAGGATCACCCGCAAAGGCGCGACAAGAAGAAAAGGTCACGTGGCGCCGAACCGGACGCCGATAACGTCGCCCACCCCTTTTCGTCCCACCGCCCAGCAACTCATCATGCAGCGAATAGCGATGGCCCGGCGTAGCAGGCCCATCACGGCGATCAATGTGGTGGGCTGGAGTCGCGGCGCCGTGACCGCCCATCGATTCGCCAACAAGCTGCACGCCGCAGCCGACCTGCGTCATATTCCGCTGCGAATCATCGCAGTGGATCCCGTCGCCGGATTCTTCAACTACACCGACAAAAGAGACACGACGCTCCCGGAAAATGTCGTCGAGTACATATGTTTCTATGCTTGCACCGAAAAAAAATGGTGGCTGAAGCCGATGAAACCCGTCCCCTATGCGAACATGCGCACGACCTTCTATCCCGTGCCGGGTGGACATGCGACGATCGTGGGAAAACCCGATGTGGGCGGCGAGTTCGCTCTGAAGAACGCACGACTGGCGAATTGGAGCGCCTCCGAGAATGCCTACCGATTGAGCCCGGCCCTCCTGGTCCGCCGGTTGACCGAGCGCTATCTTATTGCATGGGGCACGAAACTTTCGCAGCATCTCCCAAACGACGATGCGGCGCTGCTCGGCGATTACGATCTGATGATCAAGAGCCGTGGAAAGTTTCGGAAGGACGCCCCGCCGGGCGCCCTTCCCTCCTCCAAAAGAACAATCGGCGTCAAGGGCTTGCCCAACAAGAACATGAGCCTCTATGCGGCATTGCGCGAGGAAATGGACACGATATTCATCAACGATCATCACCGGCGCTTATTCGAGAAGTTTCACCCTCCGGGAACCGTGAACTTTACGAACAAGACATCTCCGCTCGCGCCGCACACGTACGATTGGCTTTACGAATACGCGACCACCTAGCCTTTTTCTCGACGCCCGCGTCATGTCGCCGAAGGCGTCGGGCATTTTCGTGCGCTTCCCCGGTTTATCCGCAGGCAAGGCTGTCATACCGAATGACACGCAACGCAATCTCGTCAGAGAAACGGCAGCCACCCCTTCAAATCAGCTTCCTCAGGCCCCACGTTCTTTGCGATATCGTACTGAGCGATGAATGTTTTGCCGGGCATATACGCAACGATCGCCCGTGCGGGAATGCCACCGGACTTCAGCCATTCTCTCTGTGTCGCATAGGGCCGGACAATACCGGACCTGTCAAATGCGTCGTTGACGTCCTGAAAGACTCCGGTCTCGAGCGCTATCCCGGTACGTATCCTGTAGAGATTCGCGGAAAAAGCCTTGCAGGCAAAAGTCGGATCTATTCTTTTCAACATCCCGTACGATCCAGTGGAAACGAATTGACTTTCGTATTTCGACAATTCGCGTGGACACGCATTTCTGCGGTATGTCCCGCGGACGTGCTCCACCAGCGTGATCGTACCCTCCGGCTTCCACGGCTGGAACCCCTCTCGACGGATCACGGCAATGTCCCGTTCATCCCAACGATAGACGAACCCAGGCAATTGCTTTCTCGCGAGCACGCGTCCCAATATCCGCTTTTCCCTGAAGAAACGATTAGGCATCGCATATCCTGTTTACAGAAATTTCGGAGTTCTTAGTATTTTTATCGTTTTCCCGGAGACACGTAACGATTTTCGATCATATTACTTTACGAAATACTTTCCGCGCCTGTACAACGGTCCTATTCTGGCCATGGAACTCATGGCCTGGTCGAATTCATGATCGTCTCTTCGCTCGGCGGACTGGAACTACGCTCTCGTTGGCGCGTGCTGAATCCTTTTTTTCCGATCCTTCTCTCCGTCTGCTGGTCGACTGTAAGCGCCCGGCGATCCCATCTTGACGCCAACTTCAAGCCGCTGTGGGCGTCCAATTATGCGGCAGCAATTCATCGATATTGCGTGCGAGATGCGTAGGCAGCCGCGTGAGGACGTCTTTGAGGTAGACGTAGGGGTCATGCCCGTTGAGCTTGGCCGACTGGATCAGACTCATGATCGCCGCCGCCCGTTTGCCCGCGCGCAGGGACCCTGCAAATAGCCAGTTCTTGCGCCCGACGGCCACCGGACGGATTTGGTTTTCCGCCCAGTTATTGTCGATCGGCACCTCGGGGTCCTCCGTAGTTCCTTGACCTCGCGCTCCAGCGCCTTCAGGCGCTCTCGTTCGTCGCTTGACAGGCCTTCGCGCTGCCCCTTACCAACCTCGTCGCGCTTCACCCAATCCAACAGCGTCTGCGGCACGCAGCCTATCTTCGGCGCGATGGACTCGACCGCTGCCCACAATGACGGGTACTCACCACGGTGTTCCTGCACCATGCGCACGGCCCGCTCGCGCATCTCTGGGGAAAATTTGTTTGTCTTCGTCATGACACCATTCTCTCAAGAATTGGTGCCTCCTCAAAATCCGGGGCGATTCAAGATGCCTTGCCTGGACGCTTACAATCAGCTCGATCTTAAGAATCTGTACGCCTGTTTCTAACGAGACAGCCCCCCATGCGCTGAGGGTGAGCAGCGCACAAGAAAAAGACTGAAGCCGCACTTTCACACGGCCACAAAAGCAAACGGGCTAGACGAACATCGTCTAACCCGTTGTTTTTACTTGGTGCCGGCTGCCGGACTCGAACCGACCACCTGATGATTACAAATCAACTGCTCTACCAGATGAGCTAAGCCGGCTTGGCTTGCGATTCTACTTTATTTCACCACTTTCAGGTGAGGACGGCCGCCCTTCGGTGCATCGCCGTCCGGTGTCGGTGCGGACTCTGCCGCCGCGTCGGCCGATGCGCCCTCGAAAGGCCGTACCGCCGGCTCGCCGTCCTTGCCTTCGACGACCGCCGCCAGCACCGGCGCCTTCGTCGGCTCGTCTTCCTCATCGTCGAGCACTTCCGCGCCCGGCACGTCCGTGTGCTCGTCGCCGTGTTCCTCGGCCGGGAACGCCATCCCCTGCCCGTTCTCGCGCGCGTAGATGGCCAGCACGTTCGTGACCGGCACTTCGATCCGATACGACTTGCCGCTGAAACGGGCGTTGAACTCGATCCAGTCGTTCTTCATCTGCAAGGAACTGGTGGCGTCGAAGCTGATGTTCAGGACGATCTCGCCGTCCCGGACGAACTGGGTCGGCACGCGCGTGCGGTTGTCCACCCGCACCGCGATGTGCGGCGTATAGCCGTTGTCCGTGCACCATTCGTACAGCGCGCGGAGCAGATAGGGCTTGGTTGAGGTTTCTTGCATGCGGAGTCTCCGTTCCAGGTCGCGCCCAAAGGCGCGCGCCACATCAACGGCGCATTACCTTCTCTGAAGGCGTGAGCGCTTCGATGAAGGCGGGCCGGCTGAAGATGCGCTCGGCGTACTTCATCAGGGGCGCGGCGTTCTTCGACAATTCGATGCCGTAATGGTCGAGGCGCCACAGCAACGGGGCGATCGCGATGTCGAGCATCGAGAATTCGTCGCCCAGCATGTACTTGTTCTTCAGGAAGATCGGGGCGAGTTGCGTGAGACGGTCCCGGATCGACAGACGGGCGCGCTCGTGCAGCTTCTCGGCGGCCTTGCCCTTTTCGTTTTCGAGCAGGTCGACGTGGCAGAACAGCTCTTTCTCGAAGTTCTGCAGGAAGAGCCGCGCGCGGGCGCGCTGCACCGGGTCGGCCGGCATCAGCTGCGGATGGGGGAAGCGCTCGTCGATGTATTCGTCGATGATGTTCGATTCATACAGGATCAGGTCCCGTTCCACCAGGATGGGCACCCGGCCATACGGATTCATCAGGCTGATGTCTTCCGGCTTGTTGAACAAGTCGACGTCGCGGATTTCGAAATCCATGCCCTTTTCGAATAGCACCAGCCGGCAGCGCTGGGAAAAGGGGCACGTGGTGCCGGAATACAAAACCATCATGTTCGTGATCCTCTGAAAGCCGAACGGGCATGGCTTCGCGCACAGGCCCGTTCCCGGACCCGCGCGCGAAGCCATGCGCCTCAGACGCGTATTATGCCCGTTTGTCCCTTCAAAGTCGCGTCGAAAGTCTCATTGCCTCCCGGATGCCTTCGGGTAAGGCCCGCGCGGGATCCGCCGGTCACCGGTCCGCGGGCCGGTAACTGCGCAGCAGGCGCCACGCGGCGAAGCTGAAGAGCAGCAGGAAACCCACCACCATGGCGCCTAGGCGGTGCCGCTGCCGCTCGGCAGGTTCGGCCATCCAGCCGAGGTAGGCGGTGAGGTCGGCGAGCGCGCTGTCGTAGGCGGCGGGCGAGAGGCTGCCCGGCGCGCCTTGCGCGAATCGGACGAAGACGCGCGTGGGCGCGACGCTGCCCGCAACTGCCGCACTCACCGCCCCACTCGCCGCCCCGTTCGCAGAATGCCGCCCGGCGCCGGCCTGCGCGCCGGCGACGTCCTGCCCGGCGAAGACGGCCGTGCGTTCGCCGTGCAGGCCCGCGAGCACGTCGGGCATCGCGACATCGGGCACCAGCAGGTTGTTGGCGCCCATGGGCCGGTCGGGGTCGCTGTAGAAGCTGCGCAGATAGGTGTAGATCCAGGCGCGGCCCTTGGCACGCGCGACGAGCGAGAGGTCGGGCGGCGCGATGCCGAAGGCCTGTTTCGCGTCCTCGGCGCGCATCGCGGCGTGCAGCGGTTCGTCCAGCTTCGCGGCGGTGGGATCGAGTTCGGCGACGATGTCGGCGTTGCTGAAACCCAGTTCGCGCAGTTGGCCGTAGCGCACCAGCCGGGCGGCATGACAGCTTGCGCAATAGCCGGCGAAGAGCCGCGCGCCGCGCTGGAGGGAGGCGCGGTCGGCGCTGCGGTCGGGCGGCGTGACGAGGGGAATGGGTGCGACGGGGACGAAGTCGGCGGCCCGTGCGTGCCGGACCTGTCCGAGCAGCACGACGGCCAGCAGCGCGCAGGCGAGGGTCAGGAGCACGCGCAACGCGGCGCGGCCGGTCGCGGCGGCGAGGTTCGCGAACGTGGAACGGGCGGCGCGGGCCGGGAGACCTTCCCATTCCCGAACTCCGAGGCGATCGATCTCCATCACGGCCCTCCCCTGGCAAGCCGCCGCCGTTCGGCGCGCGACCGTGTGATCCGGGCCGGCTCCGCACGAAAGCGCCCGCGCGGACTCCACCACGGCATGCCGAGGAAGAAGCCGAAATAGACGAGGGTGCAGGCCTGGGCGAGCAGCGTCGCGAGCGCGTCGGGCGGCCGGGTGCCGATCACGCCGAGCGCGACGAAGGCGACGACCAGCGCGCCGTACGCCGCGATCTGACCGCGTGGCCGGTAACGAATCGAGCGCACCGGTCCGCGATCCAGCCAGGGCAGGAAGAACAGGACGAGCACGGCGCCCGCCATCAGGATCACGCCCCAGAGCCTGGCCTCGGTGACCGACATCGCCAGTATCAGCACCAGCGCGACGGCCGGGCGCATCCAGGGCCGTTTCGCCCGCGCCGCCGCCCCTGCGCCCGCTGGAGCCCCGGCCCTGTTCCCCCCGTCCGCCCGGCGCCGCACGCCGAGCAGTCCCCATGCGCCGGCGGCGATCATCAGGACGATCTTGAAGTCCTCGGTGGTGGCGCGCAGCATGGCGTAGAACGGCGTGAAATACCAGACGGGGGCGATGTCGGCCGGCGTGTGCAGGGTGTCGGCGGGCACGAAGTTGTTCGCTTCGAGGAAGGTGCCGCCCATCGTCGGCGCAAAGAAGACGATCGCGGCGAAGAGGGTCAGAAAGAGCGCCGCGGCAAGCAGGTCCTTGAGAACGAAATAGGGATGAAAAGGCAGGGTGTCGGCGTCGCCCTGCGCTGTCACGCCCTGCGCTGTCACGCCCTGCGCTGTCACGCCCTGCGCTGTCACGTCGGGCGCTTCCCCGCCGGGTTCGCCGGGCGCCGCCGGCACGATGTCGATGCCGTCGGGATTGCTCGAGCCCACCTGCCGCAGCGTCGACAGGTGCAGCGCGACGACCAGCGCGAGCAGCAGGGGCACGGCGATGACGTGAAAGGCGAAGAAGCGGTTCAGGGTGACGTCGGAGACGACGAAGTCGCCGCGTATCCAGGTGGCGAGGCCGGGGCCGATGCCAGGAATCGCGGAGAAGAGATTGACGATCACCTGCGCGCCCCAGTACGACATCTGCCCCCACGGCAACAGGTAGCCGAAAAAGGCTTCGGCCATCATGCAGAGCAGGCTGAGGCATCCCACCAGCCAGACGAGTTCGCGCGGCTTGCGATAGGAACCGTAGATCAGGCCGCGGAACAGGTGCAGATAGAGCACGACGAAGAACAGCGACGCGCCGGTCGAGTGCACATAGCGGATCAGCCAGCCCCACGGTACGTCGCGCATGATGCGTTCGACCGAGTCGAAGGCGAGCGCGGCGTCGGGCTTGTAGTGCATCGTCAGAAACAGGCCGCTGACGAACTGGATGACGAGTACCAGCATCGCGAGCGAGCCGAAGACGTACCAGACGTTCAGATTGCGCGGTACCCGGTAGCCGGTGAAATGGCGGCGCCACAGGGCGCTCAGCGGGAAACGGGCGTCGATCCAGTGAAGCAGGCGCGATGGCATCGGTCAGGCCTCGCCGTGTTCGTCGCGCCCGATCACCAGTCGCGCGGGCGACAGGAAGCTGTAACGGGGCACGTCGAGGTTCTGCGGCGCGGGCTGGTTGCGAAACACGCGCCCCGCCAGGTCGAAGGTCGAGCCATGACAGGGGCAGAGCCAGCCGCCCGGCCAGTCGGCCGGCAGGTTCGGCTGCGCGCCGGCGGCGAAGCGCGGCACCGGAGTGCAACCCAGATGCGTGCAGACGCCGACGAGCACGGCGATGTTCGGATGCTCGGCACGCGCGCGATAACCGTTGCGGCAGTACTCGGGCAGCGGCATCGTGTAGGGGCGCAGCGAGTGGGGATCGGCGCACCGGGGCGTGGCGGCGTCGACCTCGGCGAGCATCGCGGCGGTGCGGTTCAGGATCCAGACCGGCCGGCCGCGCCAGGCGACGGTGACGACCTGCCCCGGCGCGAGCGTGCCCAGGTCGACCTCGAGCGGCGCGGCACTGGCCCGCACCCGCGCCGAGGGCCCCAGCGAGCCGATCAGCGGCGCGACGGCGGCCACGCCACCCGCGCCGCCCAGCACCGAGGTGGCGATGAGCCAGGTGCGGCGGCGGCGATCGAGCGCCGTGCGGGAAGGCGGCGCGCCCTCCGGCGGCGCGCCCTCCGGCGCAGCGCCCTTGGGCGGCGCGCCCTTTGGCGGCGCGCCCCTCGGCGGCGCGCCCTCCGGCGATTCGATGGCAGGCGATTCGACGTCAGGCCGTTCAGGCATCGTCGGTCGATCGGATCGCGTGTTGTCCGGCATCCAGGCTCCTCGTCGCATCGTGGGGCGTCATGCTGTCAGCGGCCGCATGATACCGCGCGGGCCGGACGCACGGGCGCGACCAGACGCCTCAGACCGGATTATGGATGTCGAAGAACTGATGTTCCAGTTCGAAAGTCTCGGCCAGATGCTCGCCCAGCGCCTGCACGCCGTAACGCTCGGTGGCGTGATGCCCGGCCGCGATGTAGCCGACGCCGGTCTCGCGGGCGATATGCGTGGTCTGCTCGGAAATCTCGCCGCTGAGGTAGACGTCGGTGCCGGAGGCGACCGCATCCTCGAAGTACCCCTGCGCGCCGCCGGTGCACCACGAGACGCGCCGCACTTCGCTCTGCGGATCGCCGATCACCAGCGGCGTGCGCCCCAGTACGTTCTGGACATGCCGGGCCAGGCTCTCGAGGGTGACGGGGAACGGCAGCGCGGACGACCAGCCCATGTCGTTCTCGCCGAAGCGCCCGTCGGCGATCCAGCCGAAGCGTTTGCCGAGCTGGACGTTGTTGCCGAACTCGGGATGGGCGTCGAGCGGCAGGTGATAGGCGAACAGGTTGATGTCGTTGACCAGCAGCCGGCGCAGGCGGCCGAGCTTCATGCCGGTGATCGCCGGGTTCTCGTTCTTCCAGAAATAGCCGTGATGCACGAGGATGGCATCGGCTTCCCATTCGATCGCGGCGTCGATCAATTCGAGCGACGCGGTGACGCCGGTGGCGAGGCGCATGACCCGGCGGCGCCCCTCCACCTGCAATCCATTCGGGCAGTAGTCACGGAAACGCCCGATTTCCAGGACATTGTTCAGATACAATTCCAGTTCGTTACGGTCCATATAAACCTCAATATTCAGATGCTTAGACGCTTCTGGTTGTTCTTCGCGCAAGCGGTCACGGTCGTACTGGCGTTGCTTTTCGTCGTTTCGACCCTGAAACCGCAGTGGCTTCCCCACGGCGATGGCGGCCTCTTTACCCACCGGACGGACGCTGGCGGAACGGCGCAAGATACCGCCGCGACGGCGCCCGGCACCAGCGCATCGACGCCCTTCTCCCATGCGCCGCCCGGTAACGGGCGCGATGCGGTCGACCGGCGCCTGCCACGCGCGGACACGTCGTACGCCGGTGCGGCGCATCGGGCGATGCCGGCCGTGGTCAATGTTTTCTCGACCAAGGGCCATGCGGCGTCGAAGCGCGATCTGCGCATGAACGACCCGCTGTATCGCTATCTGTACGGCAACAAGGGCGCGCGCGGCGGCAGGGTCCCCGGCAACCGCGGCCGCGAGGAGCGTACGCCGGCCTCGAACCTGGGTTCGGGCGTGATCGTCAACGCCGAAGGATACATCCTTACGAATCAGCATGTCGTCGAGGGCGCGGACGAGATCGAGGTGGCGCTCGCGGACGGCCGCAAGACGTCGGCGAAGGTGATCGGCGCGGATCCGGATACCGATCTGGCGGTGCTGAAGATCGATCTGCCGGACCTGCCGACGATCGCGCTGGGCCATATCGAGGACCACCGGGTGGGCGACGTGGTGCTGGCGATCGGCAATCCGTTCGCCGTCGGCCAGACCGTGACGATGGGCATCATCAGCGCGCTGGGCCGCAATCACCTCGGCATCACCCCCTTCGAAAACTTCATCCAGACCGACGCGGCGATCAATCCGGGCAACTCGGGCGGCGCGCTCGTCGATGTCGAGGGTAACCTGATTGGCATCAATACCGCCATCTATTCCCGCAGCGGCGGCTCGCTGGGCATCGGGTTCGCGACCCCGGTGTCGACGGCGCGCATGGTGCTCGACAGCATCATTCAGACGGGCTCGGTGACGCGCGGCTGGATCGGCGTGGAGCCGCAGGACATCACGCCGGAGATCGCGCAGTCCTTTCATTTGAAACAGGCGTCGGGGGCGATCGTGGCGGGCGTGTTGCAGGGCGCGCCGGCGGACAGGGGCGGCGTGCGGCCGGGCGACATCATCGTCGGGGTCGACGATCAGCCGGTGACGGAGACGGTGAGCCTGTTGAATGTGATCGCGCAGATCGCGCCGGGAACCGATGCGACGCTGCACGTCGTGCGCCGCAACAAGCCGATCACGCTGACGGTGTCGATCGGCAAGCGGCCGACGCCGTCGCGCGCGGCGCGTTCGGAAGAAGAGGACGAGTAGGCGACACGGCCCGCATCCCGGGCCGCCGCCTCATACCACCGGCAGGTTCGCCGCGACGCGCGGCACGAAGAAGCGCGCGGCGATCAACCCGGCTTCGTAGAGAATGACCAGCGGTACCGCGAGGATGAGCTGGGAGACGACGTCGGGCGGCGTGACCACCGCCGACACGACGAATGCGCCCACCACCACGTACGGGCGGATTTCCTTCAGCTTTTTCAGCTGGACGAAACCCATGCGCACCAGCAGCACGACGACGATCGGCACCTCGAAGGTCACGCCGAAGCACAGGAACATCGTCAGCACGAAGCTGAGGTAGTTGTCGATGTCGGTGTTCATCTCGGCGCCCAGCGGCGCGTTGTAGTGCACCATCACCCGGAAGATCGTCGGGAACACGACGAAATAGGCGAACGCCATCCCGCACAGAAACAGGAAGTAGCTGCTGCCCACCAACGGCACGACCAGCTTCTTCTCGTGCTGGTAGAGGCCGGGCGCGACGAAGGCCCACAGCTGGTAGAGCACGATCGGCAGGGCAATGACGAAGGCGACCATCATCGTGACCTTCATCGGCACGAAAAACGAACCCGTGACGTCGGTGACGATCATCTTGCCGCCGGCGGGCAGGTTCTGCAGCAGCGGCCGGGCGAGCAGGCGGAAGATGTCCGGCGCCCAGTAGACCAGCCCGACGAAGACGACGATGACGGCGATCCCGGCGCGGATGATCCGGTCGCGCAACTCGATCAGATGCGAGATGAAGGTATCCTCGCCCGGCGTGGCCGCGCCACCCGCTACAGTGCCCGCTGCGGCCGCGTCGGCGGGGGCTTGGTTCGGATCGTTGGGGTTGGTCGTCATCAAAGGAAGCGGGTGGGTTGCCTGAGGCCGTCCGGACGATGCCGGGCGACACGCGCGGCGCCGGATTGCAGCCGCGTACGCACCAGTTGGGTACGCTTGAACCAGGCGGGCGGCGCGGCCTGCTTGACGCGCCAGTTGCGCCGACGCTGCGCGGCGCCGCCATCGTTCGCGGAATAATGGGTGCCGTAGCCGATGGGCGCGTCGGCGCTCGCGTTGTTTTGCGCGGCGCTTCCGGCCGCGTTCGCCGCGTCGCCCGACGACCCTTCGTAGACGCTGTAGCCGGACGGGTTGTGGTCGCTTGCGGCCGTGGCGCCGATCGCGGGGGGCGCGTTCGCGGCCTCGCTGCCGGGAACCGGATCGGGCGACAGCGTGCGCCAGGTCTCGTTGAGGTGATCCTCGGTTTCCCGAAGATGATCCTGGACGGACGACTGGGCGCTGCGCGCCGCATCCTCGAACGCGGATTTCGCGCTCTTCAGGTCGCCCATGTCCATTTCGCGGGACACCTCGGTCTTGACGTCGTTGATGTACCGCTGCGCACGGCCCAGCAGGGCGCCCGCGGTCCGCGCGACCCGGGGAAGCTTTTCAGGGCCGATCACGACCAGCGCGACGACCCCGATGATGGCAAGTTTCGAAAGACCAAGATCGAGCATGTATTCAAACCGGAAGGAAAGCGCAGCGGATACGACGGTGGCCCCCGAAGCGCAAACCTCGGCGCGCGCTCCGCAGGGCGCGACTCCCGTAGTGCGAGTGCCGGACGCGGGTTCCGGGCGGCCGCGTCGCGATCGCCCGGCATGCCGCCACCCGCTCCTCACCGCACGGCGTCACCGGCCAGCGGCCGCCCCGCGCCCGAAAACGCGGAATGCGGGGCGCAGACGGTCAGCGCAGGTTGCTGCGGTCCCGCGTCTCGACGTCGACGGTGTCCTTCGCGCGCGGCAGCGATTCGCCGGGCATGCCCGCGGCCGGCGGCATGCCGCTGCGCGAGGTTTCGCCAGGCACGCCGCCCGGCGGGATTTCGCCTTCGCGCATGCCGTCCTTGAAGCCGCGTACGGCGCCGCCCAGATCCGAACCCATGTTGCGCAGTTTCTTCGTGCCGAACACCAGCGCGACGATCACCAGCACGATCAGCCAATGCCAAATACTTAGCGAACCCATTACGTTTCTCCGATTCGTTCGCGGCCGCGCCGCGACACCTGCAGCCTACAGGGCAACGCCCCGGACTATGCCACAGGTGGAAAATCCATGTGTACTCCGCACGGGCCGGCGAGGCTTCGTCACCCACGCTGCCTGCCTGCCCTCCTATAGCCTACTCCATCCGCGACCAGGGGCGGGGTCCGCCGAGGATGTGCGCATGCAGATGATAAACCTCCTGGCCGCCGTTCGGCCCCACGTTGATGGCGGTGCGAAAGCCCGTTTCGCCGCCCGTGTAGGCGCAGCCGAGCTGCTCCGCGAGTCGGGCCGTCAGCACCATCATTTTACCCAGCAACGGGGCATCGGCGTCGCCGCAGGCGGACAAGGTTTCGATATGCCGCTTCGGGATCACCAGCGCATGCACCGGCGCGGCCGGATGGATGTCGTGGAATGCATAGAAATCGTCGTCCTCGTGGATTTTCCGGCTGGGAATCTCCCCTTTCACGATCTTGCAGAAAATGCAGTTGTGTTCGCTCATGTGCGTCTCCGGTTCTTATCGGGAAAAGTGCTTGGGTGACCCGCCGCGCGTCACGGCACCGGCCGCAGTTCGAACAGCCGCAGCCAGCCCTTGATCACGCGGTACCCGCCCCAGATCCAGATGACGACGAGAAACAGATAGCCGATATGGATCAAAAGGAACGGCAGGGACAGCAGCAACCAGAGCAGGCTCCACCAGAAGGTACGGATCCGCCAATTTGCATGGGATGCATACAGGCTCTGGCCGGCGTCGCCGCGCTTCACGTAGTCGATGATGAGGGCGACGATGCCGCTGACGCCGCCGGTAAACCAGGCGAGCGCGTACAGGCCGTAGAGGATGTGCGACAGCCCCCGCAGCTGCCGCGCGCGCGCGTCGTCGAGATGCAGGTCGGCGACTTCGGTGGCGTCGATCGTCTCGACGTCCTCGGCATGGGCTTTCCTGCGCTGGAATTCGTTCATGCTGTCTCCGGCTGTGCGGGGTGCGCCCGGCGTGTTTCGCTAGGCGTTCCGCGCGTCGCTCTGCTCGCGCTCGCGGACCTTGCGCAACGCTTTCTCGTCGATGCCCGACAGGCCTTCGCGACGTCCAAGCTCGGCGATCACGTCGGCCGGCGACAGGTCGAAACGCGAGAGCGCGATCAGGCAATGAAACCAGAGGTCGGCGACTTCGCCCACCAGCGTGGCCCGGTCGCCGCCGTGCCGGGCGTCCTTGGCGGCCATCACGACTTCGGTGGCTTCCTCGCCGATCTTCTTCAGGATCGCGTCGTCGCCCTTGTGAAACAGACGCGCGACATAGGAGGTTTCCGGGTCGCCGCCCTTGCGGCCGTCGATCAGACTGGCCAGGCGGGCGAGCGTGTCGCCCGGAAGGGGAGAAATGGGGCCTTCGATCATTTGTAGATGTGCTCCGGATCCTTGAGGACAGGCTCGACGCTGACCCAGTCGCCCGTGTCCGCGTCGCCTTCGAATTTCTGGAAAAAGCAGGAATGACGGCCGGTGTGGCAGGCGATGCCGCCCACCTGCTCGATCTTCAACAGAACGACGTCCGCGTCGCAGTCCAGCCGGACTTCATGGACGCGCTGCACGTGCCCGGACTCCTCGCCCTTGAACCAGAGCCGCTGGCGCGAGCGCGACCAGTACACCGCACGGCGCAGCGCGAGAGTCTGCTGCAACGCCTCGCGGTTCATCCACGCGAACATCACGACATCGTTGCTGCCGGATTCCTGGGCGATGACCGGCACCAGTCCGGCCGCGTCCCACTTTACTTTGTCGAGCCATGCGTGTGTCATGAAAACCCTGCGGATAGGCGATGAAAACGAAGTCTACAGACGCACCGGGATGCCGCGCGACGCCATGAAACGCTTCGCCTCGCCGACCGTGTGCTCGCCATAGTGGAAGATGCTGGCGGCCAGCACCGCGTCGGCATGGCCGAGCGAGATGCCTTCGGCGAGATGTTCGAGCCCGCCGACGCCGCCCGAGGCGATCACCGGCACCGAGACGGCGTCGGACACGGCGCGCGTCAATGCCAGGTCGAAGCCGCTCCTGGTGCCGTCGCGGTCCATGCTGGTCAGCAGGATCTCGCCCGCGCCCAGGGCCGCCATGCGCTGCGCCCACTCGACGGCGTCGAGCCCGGTGCCGCGCCGCCCGCCATGGGTGAAGACTTCCCAACGCGCGGCGGCATCCCCGACGGCAGGCCCCCCGGCAATGCGCTTCGCATCGATCGCGACGACGACGCATTGCGAGCCGTACTTGTTCGCGGCGTCGGCGATGAGCTGCGGATTGGCGACGGCCGAGGAGTTGACGCTGATCTTGTCGGCGCCCGCGTTGAGCAGGCGCCGGTAGTCCGCGACCGTGCGCACGCCGCCGCCCACCGTCAGCGGGATGAAGACCTGCGAGGCGACCGCCTCGATGATCGGCAGGATCAGGTCGCGGTCGTCGGCGGTGGCCGTGATGTCGAGAAAGGTCAGTTCATCGGCGCCTTCGCCGTCGTACCGGCGCGCGACCTCGACCGGGTCGCCGGCGTCGCGCAACTCGAGGAAATTGATCCCCTTGACGACACGCCCGGCGTTGACGTCGAGACAGGGAATGATGCGTTTTGCGAGAGCCATGGTGGGTGCGGGCACGCGCTGGGCGCGCCCTTTAGGGGTTCACGAAGGCGCCGGCACCGGGCCGGTCACTTGCCGCCGCGCGGGCACCGTGGCGATGCCACGGCGCCGGCGCCGGCCGGGATCAGGGCGCGCCGTCGCCGCCCGCCAGCGAATCGGCGCGGTCCTGCGCCGCCGCGAAGTCGAGATCGCCGGAATAGATCGCGCGCCCGCAGATCACGCCTTCGATGCCTTCGGCCGCCACCGCGCACAACGCGTCGATGTCGGCCATGTTCGACAGACCGCCGCTGGCGATCACGGGAATCTTGACCGCGTTGGCGAGGCGCACCGTGGCCTCGATATTGATGCCGTGCAGCATGCCGTCGCGGCCGATGTCGGTGTAGATGATCGATTCGACGCCGTAGTCCTCGAACTTGCGCGCCAGGTCGATGACTTCATGGCCGGTCAGCTTGCTCCAGCCGTCGGTCGCGACCTTGCCGTCGCGGGCGTCCAGGCCGACGATCACGTGCCCGGCGAACGCGGTGCACGCATCCTTGAGCAAGCCGGGATTCTTCACCGCGGCGGTGCCGATGATGACGTAGGACAGCCCGTCGTCGAGGTAGCGCTCGATCGTGTTCAGATCGCGAATGCCGCCGCCGAGCTGAACGGGAATGTCGTTGCCGACTTCCGCAATGATGGCGCGGATCGCGGCTTCGTTGCGCGGCTTGCCCGCGAAGGCGCCGTTGAGGTCGACCAGATGCAGGCGGCGCGCGCCCTGGTCGACCCAGTGACGGGCCGCGGCGGCGGGATCCTCGGCGAACACGGTCGCCTGGTCCATATCACCCTGCTTGAGGCGGACGCACTGACCGTCCTTGAGATCGATGGCCGGAATGAGCAGCATAAAAATCGGTGTAGTGGTCGGTTCGGGTCGAGGGATGCCCGCAGGCTCTGCGGGCCGAGCGGCGGCGTGAATGCGGGGCCGCCGCTCGTCGGCCGGGCGCCGGCACGATGCCGGGAACGCCGCGGATGCCTCGTAGTGTATTACAGATGGATTGGCGCCTGACGCACGCACTGATTCATTTTTTGCATGCCGCCGGCGCCGCCTGCCGTTATTGCCGGCCTTCCTCGAATCTACCCGCACATCCTCCGCGGATCGACTCGCGGATCGACCCGTGGCGCTAGCCGCCGGGCGTCCAGTCGACGAAATTGCGATACAGCCGCAATCCCGCCGCCGCGCTTTTCTCGGGATGGAACTGCGTGGCGAAGATATTGCCCCGCGCCACCGCCGACGTGAACGGCGCACCGTAGGTGGTGACCCCTACGGTATCGGCGGCATCCGCGGGCGCCACGTAGTAGCTGTGCACGAAATAGAAGAAGGCGTCGTCCGCGATACCCTCCCACAAGGGGTGCGCGCGTGCGTGCCGCACCCGGTTCCAGCCCATTTGCGGGGTCTTGAAGCGCGAGCCGTCGTCCTGCGTCCGGCCATCGAGCTGGAAGCGCAGCACCTTGCCGGGCAGCAGCCCGAGGCCGGGCGTGTCGCCTTCCTCGCTGAGGTCGAACAGCATCTGCTCGCCGACGCACACGCCGAGCAGCGGCTTGCTGCGCGACGCGGCCACGACGGCTTCCTGCAATCCCGACTCGCGCAACGCGCGCATGCAGTCCGGCATCGCGCCCTGGCCGGGCAGGACGATACGGTCCGCCGTGGCGATGCGCGCCGGATCGGCGACGATCTCGACCTGCGCCTCGGGTGCGGCGTGCTTGAGCGCCTGCGCGACCGAGCGCAGATTGCCCATTCCGTAGTCGACGATGGCGATCGAATTGGTCATGTTCAGAGACTGCCCTTGGTCGATGGAATCTGCCCGGCGGCGCGCTCGTCCATTTCGACCGCCATGCGCAGCGCGCGGCCGAAGGCCTTGAAGACCGTCTCGACCTGATGGTGCGCGTTGACGCCGCGCAGATTGTCGATATGCAGGGTCACGCCGGCATGGTTGACGAAGCCGCGGAAGAATTCGATCGTCAGGTCCACGTCGAAGGTGCCCACGCGCTCGCGCGTGAACGGTACGTGGAATTCGAGTCCCGGCCGGCCGGAGAAATCGATGACGACGCGCGACAGGCACTCGTCCAGCGGTACGTAGGCATGGCCGTAGCGGCGGATGCCCTTGCGATCGCCGATCGCCTTCGCCACCGCCTGACCCAGCGTGATGCCGACATCCTCGACGGTGTGGTGATCGTCGATATGGGTATCGCCTTTCGCTTCGACTTCGAGGTCGATCAGCCCGTGACGGGCGATCTGGTCGAGCATGTGGTCGAGAAAGGGCACGCCGGAATGCAGCGCGGGGCGGCCCGTGCCGTCGAGATCGAGCTTCACCCGGATTTGCGTTTCGCTGGTGTCGCGTACAACTTCCGCAGGTCGCATGGTCTTGGTGTCAGGCAGGTTGAACGCCGGGTGCCGAGTATGACGTCGGCCGGGCGGGTTGATCGAATGCTAGTTTAACCGGGTTCGCGGCGACGCTCAGGCGGCGGGATCCGGCGCCGCCAGCGTCTCCATGCGCAGTTCCGCGCTGCGCGCGTGGGCCTGCAGCCCTTCCCCGTAGGCCAGCTCGGCGGCGATGCGCCCGAGCGTCATCGCCCCCTGCTCGCTGACCTGGATCAGACTCGAGCGCTTGATGAAGTCGTAGACGCCGAGCGGCGAGGAAAACCGCGCGGTGCGGGAAGTCGGCAGCACGTGATTCGGGCCGGCGCAGTAGTCGCCGAGGCTCTCGCTGCTGAAGCGGCCGAGGAAAATGGCGCCGGCGTGCCGGATCTGCTCGGCCCATTGCGCGGGCGCGGCGGCGGAGATTTCGAGGTGCTCGGGCGCGATGCGGTTCGCGATCGCGCACGCCTCGGCCATGTCGCGGACCTGGATCAGCGCGCCGCGCCCCTCGAGCGACGCCCGGATCACCGCCTGCCGGGGCATGGTGGGCAGCAGCGCGTCGGCCGCCGCCTGCACGGCGTCCAGATAGGCGGCATCCGGACACAGCAGGATCGATTGCGCGAGTTCGTCGTGCTCGGCCTGCGAAAACAGGTCCATCGCGACCCAGCGCGGGTCCGTGGTGCCGTCGCAGATCACCAGAATCTCGGACGGCCCGGCGATCATGTCGATGCCGACGGTGCCGAAGACGCGGCGCTTCGCGCACGCCACATAGGCATTGCCGGGGCCGACGATCTTGTCGACCGCGGGCACGGTACGGGTGCCGTAGGCGAGCGCGCCGACGGCCTGCGCGCCGCCGATCGTGAAGACGCGGTCCACGCGTCCCAGGCGCGCGGCGGCCAGCACCAGATCGTTGCGCACGCCGCCCGGCGTGGGCACGACCATGACGATCTCGCGCACGCCGGCGACCGATGCCGGAATCGCGTTCATCAGCACCGACGACGGGTAGGCCGCCTTGCCGCCCGGCACGTAGATGCCCACGCGGTCCAGCGGCGTGACCTTCTGCCCGAGCATGGTGCCGTCGGCTTCGGTGTATTGCCAGCTGTGCGTGCCGGATTCCGTGGCCTGCTTCTCGTGGAAGGCACGCACGCGCGCCGCCGCCGTCTCCAGCGCGTGGCGCCGCGCCGGTTCCAGGCCGTCGAGCGCGCGGTCGAGTTCGTCGGCGCGCAGTTCGAGCGCCTCGACATTCGGCGCGTGCTGCGCATCGAGCCGGTCGAAACGGCGGGTGTAGTCGAGCACGGCGGCGTCGCCGCGCGTCTTGACGTCGGCCAGGATGCCGGCCACCGCCTGGTCGATCGCGGCGTCCTCGCCCGCTTCGAACGCCAGCACCGCGGCCAGCGTGGCGTCGAAGCCGGCGTCGCGGGAATCGAGTCTACGAATGTTGAGTGCCATGGAATCTTCCGTTTTCAGGCGGGCGCGTTCGCGCGCGTGGTGCGCGCGAACGCGTCGAGCAATGGCGCGAGCGCCGCGCGTTTGAGTTTCAGCGCCGCCTGGTTGACCACCAGCCGCGACGAGATCTGCATGATTTCCTCGACCTCCACCAGCTGGTTCGCGCGCAGCGTGCCGCCCGAGCTGACCAGATCGACGATCGCGTCGGCCAGGCCGACCAGCGGCGCGAGTTCCATCGAACCGTACAGCTTGATGAGGTCGACGTGCATGCCCTTGGCCGCGAAATGCTCGCGCGCCACCTGCACGTATTTGGTGGCGACGCGCAGCCGCGCGCCCTGCCGCACGGCGCTGGCGTAATCGAAATCGACATGCACGGCGACCGACATCCGGCAGTGCGCGATATCCAGATCGAGCGGCTGATACAGCCCCGCCCCGCCGTGTTCGAGCAGCACGTCCTTGCCGGCCACGCCGAAGTCCGCGGCGCCGTACTGCACATAGGTGGGAACGTCGGTGGCGCGCACGACGATGACGCGCAGGTTCGGATTCGTCGTGGGCAGGATCAGCTTGCGCGAGGTCTCCGGATCCTCGGTGATCTCGACGCCGGCCGCGGCCAGCATCGGCCGCGTTTCCTCGAAGATCCGGCCCTTGGACAGCGCCAGCGTCAGCGGCACGTTCGCCGCATTCGCCACGTTCAGTGCGTCGGCAACCGGGTTCATGCCGCGCTCCCGTCGCCATGGATGCGGCGCACCGCCGCGCCGAGCCCGCACAGCTTCTCTTCCATCCGGTCGTACCCGCGGTCCAGGTGATAGATGCGGTCGATCGTCGTGCGGCCCTCGGCGACGAGACCGGCGATCACCAGCGACGCCGAGGCGCGCAGATCCGTCGCCATCACCGTGGCGCCGGAGAGCTGTCGGCTGCCGGTGATGAGCGCGGTATTGCCCTCGATCGTGATGTTCGCGCCCAGGCGGTTCAGTTCCTGCACATGCATGAAACGGTTCTCGAAAATCGTCTCGATGACCTGCGCGGCGCCGTCGGCGACGCAGTTCAGGGCCATGAACTGCGCCTGCATGTCGGTCGGAAACGCCGGGTATTCCGACGTGCGAAAACCGATCGCCTTCGGACGCCGGTCCATGCGCACGCGGATCCAGTCCGCGCCGGTATCGATGTCGACGCCGGCCTCGCGCAGTTTCTCGAGCACCGCGTCGAGCAGGCCCGGCGCGACGTGGCGCAGCGTGACGTCGCCGCCGGCCGCCGCGACCGCGCACAGGAAGGTGCCCGCCTCGATCCGGTCGGGGATCACCCGGTGCCGCGCGCCGTGCAGACGCTCGACGCCCTGGATCACCAGACGGTCGGAGCCGATCCCGTCGATCTTCGCGCCCATCGCGACCAGCAGGTTGGCCAGGTCGCTGACCTCCGGTTCGCGGGCGGCGTTCTCCAGCACCGTTTCGCCGTCGGCCAGCGTGGCGGCCATCAGCAGATTCTCGGTGCCGGTGACGGTGATCATGTCCGTGACGACCAGCGCGCCCCTGAGCCGCGTCGCGCGGGCTTCCACGTAGCCATGATCGATCGAAATCTCCGCGCCCATCGCCTGCAAGCCCTTGATGTGCTGATCGACCGGCCGCGCGCCGATCGCGCAGCCGCCCGGCAGCGACACGCGCGCGTGCCCGAACCGCGCGAGCAGCGGGCCGAGCACGAGAATCGACGCGCGCATCGTCTTGACCAGCTCGTAGGGCGCGACCGGATGATCGACGCGCCCGCCGTCGAGCGTGACGCGGTGGCCGTCGACCTCGGCGCGCACGCCCATCTGACGCAGCAGGGCCAGCATCGTGCCGACGTCCTTCAGGTCGGGCACGTTGTCGAGTTCGACCGGCTCCGCGCTCAGCAGGCTGGCGCAGAGAATCGGCAAGGCGGCGTTCTTCGCCCCCGAGACGGTGACTTCGCCCGCGAGCCGCCGGCCGCCTTCGATACAGATTTTGTCCATCGAGGCACTCTCCCGCGCTTCATTGCCTTCGGCCGCGGAAGCTCCCGCGCCCGGATTGTCTTCGATCCGCACTGTCTTTCTTTTCCTGGCTTGCTGGTAAGGCTGGTCCGCCGCCGCATGCCGCGCGCCACGCGGCCCGGCCCGGCGCGGAACCGTCGGTTCGGTTCAGGCCGCCGCGGCCGCGGCGCGCCATTCCACGGGGGTCAGGGTCTTCATGCTGAGCGCATGGATCTCCTCGCGCATCCGGTCGCCCAGCACCGCGTAGACGATCTGATGCCGCGCGATCGGGCGCTTGCCCTCGAACGCGGTGCTGACGATCGTCGCGAAGAAATGCTGGCCGTCGCCTTCGACGGCGATGTGTTCGCAAGACAGGCCATCGGTGATGTAGGCGCGGATCTGCTCGGGAGTCGGCAACATGGGAAGCTCCTAAAACACCCTCTAGTGGCGCAATTTGAATCCGGTCGCGAGCAGCCGGAGGGCAATGCCCGCGAGTATGACGAAAAAGCATGCCACGACCGCCAGGCTCTGCCATGGCGGGACGTCGGACATGCCGAAGAAACCGTAGCGAAAGCCGTCGATCATGTAGAAGAACGGATTGAACCACGAGACCGTGCGCCACACGGGCGACAGCGAATGCGTCGAATAGAACACGCCCGAGAGGAAGGTCAGCGGCATGATCAGGAAATTCTGGAATGCCGCCAACTGGTCGAACTTGTCCGCCCAGACGCCGGCGATCAGCCCGAGCGTGCCGAGGATGCCCGCGCCCAGGACCGCGAACAGCACGATGTACAGCGGCGCGGCGAACGTCATCGGCACGAACCAGATGGTCACCAGGAAGACCCCCAGCCCCACCACCAGCCCCCGCACCATCGACGCGAGCACGTAGGCGCTGAACATTTCCCAGTGCGCGAGCGGCGGCAGCAGCATGAAGATCAGGTTGCCGGTGATCTTCGACTGGATCAGCGACGACGAACTGTTCGAGAAGGCGTTCTGCAGCACGCTCATCATCACCAGGCCGGGCACCAGGAAGCTGACATAGGCGACGCCGTCATAGACCTGCGTGTTCGCGCGCATCGCGTGGCCGAAGACCGCCAGATAGAGCAAGGCGGTGATGACCGGGGCGGCGACGGTCTGAAAGGCGACCTTCCAGAAGCGCAGCATCTCTTTGTAGAACAGCGTGCGAAAGCCGATCATGACAGCCCCTCCACGGTTTCAGGTTCGCGGGTGAGCTGGAGGAACACGTCCTCGAGGTCCGCCTTGCGGATCTCGATATCGTCGAAGCCGCACCCGGCCTCGCGGCATTTCGCCAGGATCGGCTCGACGTCGTCATAGCTGCCCAGCCGCAGGACGTACTGACGCGCCGCGGCGTTTCCCGATATGGCACCCGGCGCGGCGCCCGGCGCCGTGGGAAGGATGCTCGCGGCCGCCGCCGCGCCGGGCGCCTCCGCCTCGAGCGCACGCAGCGATGCCGGCAACGCGCACCCGCTCAGGCGCAACACCAATTGCAGCCCGGCGAAACGGCGCAGCAGGGTATCGGTGCGTTCCAGCGCGACGACCTCGCCGCGGCGCAGCATCGCGATCCGGTTGCAGAGGTTTTGCGCCTCCTCGAGGTAGTGCGTGGTCAGCACGATCGTGTGCCCTTCCCGGTTCAGCCGGGCAATGAACTGCCACAGCGTCTGCCGCAGCTCGACGTCGACGCCGGCGGTGGGTTCGTCGAGGACGATCACCGGCGGCCGGTGCACCAGCGCCTGCGCGACCAGCACGCGCCGCTTCATGCCGCCGGAAAGCGCGCGCGTGTTGACGTCGGCCTTGTCGCTTAGACCCAGGTGATGCAGGATTTCATCGATCCAGGCGTCGTTGCGGTTGAGCCCGTAATACCCGGACTGGATCCGCAGCATCTCGCGGACCGTGAAGAAGGGATCGAACACCAGCTCCTGCGGTACCACGCCGAGCGAGCGACGCGCCTGGCGGAAGTCCGTGACGACGTCATGCCCCAGTACCTGCACGGTACCGCTGTCGGCGCGCGCGAGGCCGGCCAGGATGCTGATCAGCGTGGTCTTGCCGGCGCCGTTCGGGCCGAGCAGGCCGAAGAATTCGCCCTGCTCGATCGATAGATTGACGCCCTTGAGGGCTTGCAGCGTGCGATAGCGCTTCTTGACGCTGCGGATTTCGATAGCCGAGGGCTTGCTGCTGGACATGGGTATACGGGGTCTGGTCGGCCTGCGTCGGGGCCGCGCGCGGCTGTCTGTGCGCCTGCGCCGGACCGGCCATGGACGCGGGCGGCCATGGAAAGCCTGCCATTATAGGGGATAAGCGGGGGATCGGCGCGCGGGTAGGGATAAGCCCCCGTCACGCAGACACGACGCGGGGGACCCCGGCGGCCCGGTAAGCCGCCAGAGCATGGCGTGTCTTCGTCAGTTCTCGCCGAACGCGAGCGTATCGACGCCGTAGGCACGAGCGAGGCTGGCGAGCGCCGGTGGCGCCCGCAATACCTTCAGATCCCGCCCCCGCGCCAGCGTGGCGCGGCGCCAGGCCATCAGCACGGCCAGCGCCGACGAGTCGAAACGTACCAGCGCCAGGCAGTCCAGCTGCGTCTCGCCCTCGGCGATCCGCTTCAGACCCGCCTTCAGCACTTTTCTGGCGGTTTCGTGCGTGATCTCGGCACCCGTTTCCAGCATGTCGCCGCTCCTTAGCTCTTGCCTTGCGCCAGTTGCTGGTTACGGGTCGTCAGGAACTGCACGAGGCCCGCCACGCCGTTGCGCTGGATCTGCTCGGCGAACTGTTGCTGGTAGGCCTGGATCAGCCACGCGCCCAGTACGTTCAGGTCATAGACCTTCCAGCCCGAAGCGGTTTTTTCGAGACGGTAATCGAGTTCGATCTGGTTGCCCTGGTTCGTCACCTGGGTGCGCACGACCACATCGCTGGCGTCCGGTGCCGCGCGGAACGGCAGATAGGTGATCTGCTGGTTGCGCACCTGCGCGATCGCGCCGGAATAGGTGCGAATCAGCAGCAGCTTGAACTGTTCGGCGATCTGCTGCCGCTGTTCGGGCGTGGCCTGGCGCCAGTAACGGCCCATGACGAGCTGCGTCGTGCGCTCGAAATCCGTGTACGGCAGAATCTTCTGATTGACCAGCGTGATGATCTGATTGATGTCGCCGGATTGCAGCGCCGAGTCGGACTTCACGGTGTTCATCACATCCGTCGTGATCGAGCGGATCAGGCCATCGGGGGTCGCGGTATCGGCGGCCGCCCGGGCCTGGGACATGCCGGCGAAGCCCACTGCGAGGGCCAAAAGCGGGGCCAGGAAAAACTTGCGCATCAATACCTCTCCTTGTTTTGCGGTGATATCGAGGAAGCCGAAGGTGGCGCGGATCTGGATCCTCCGATCGTCGGACCCGGCGCGTCGCGGCTCGTCTCGTCCATACTTCCCTACCAGAATCTCACACTTGGCAAATAGCCGCCGCGCGGCAACGTCTGCCCGGGTGCATCCAGATCCGCCGGTTTCTGGCGCTTGCGCCGCGTCGTGGCCGCCGTGCCCGAGGCCGACGACGCGCCATCCGCCGCGGCGGCGGACGCGCCAGTGGCCGAAGCGGCGGACGCGCCGCCGGGCGCCGTGGCGGAGGCGCCCTGGGCCCCGGCGGCCGGCGTGTTCAGGTTCGTCGCCGGGCCCGAGGTGCCGCCAATGCCCGCGCCGCCGTCCGCGTCGCCGTAATCCGGCAGCGCGGTCTCGTCGTCCTGGCCCAGCAGGTAATGCCGCCGTTGCAGATAGCCGTTGCGAATGAAGGAATACTTGTCCAGCGCGGCATCGGCGACCAGATCGGTGGCGTTGAGCAGCGACGCGCGCAGGCTGATGGCCCGCACGCCGTACAGCGTGTAGGCGGCCCACGTCGGCTCGATATAGCTGCTCGGGTCCACGTAACGATCGACGACGAAGCCGGCCGCATCCCGCACCGTGCTCGGTCCGAGGATCGGCAGCACCAGATAGGGGCCTGCCGGCACCCCGTAGTGACCGAGCGTCAAACCGAAATCGGCCTGGTATTTCGGCAGTTTCGCCTGGGTCGCGACGTCGAACAGGCCGCCCAGACCGAAGATCGTGTTGATCACGACACGCATCACCGTCTCGGTTCCCGCGGCGATGTCGCCCTGCGCGTACTTGTTCGCGGCCACCGTGACGTCGCCGATGTTCGAGAAGAAATTCGAGACGCTGGTGCGCACCGGCTGCGGCAGCACCGCGTTGTAGGCCTTCGCCACCGGCCGGATCGCAACCTGGTCGATCTTGTCGTTGACCTTGAATACCGTACGGTTGAAACCCTCGAACGGGTCTTCCTTGCTCGGCGTCTGTACCGTCGAACAGCCGGCGAGAAGCGTCCCCGCCGTCACCACCGCCCACGCGGCCCGTGTTGTGTCCATCTGTGATCTCGTTGTGTAATTAACGTGCTGTCGTGTGGTTCATTGCGCCGCGCTGGCCGGCGGGGAAACCGCCGCGCCCGTGCCCATCGCGGCACCCGCGCCCGGGAACGCCGGCGCGTGGGCCGCGCCCGCCGCGCCACCTGCGGCCGCTCCGCTGGCGGCGCCTCCCGCATCCGCGGCCTTGCTGTACAGGAACTGGCCGATCAGGTTTTCCAGGACGATCGCCGACTGCGTCATCGTGATCGTGTCGCCCGCCTTCAGGTTCTGCTCCGCGCCGCCCGGTTCGAGACCGATATACTGCTCGCCCAGCAGGCCGGAGGTCAGGATCTTCGCCGAAGAGTCCGTGGGAAACTGGAACTGCTTGTCGACGTCGATCGTCACCAGCGCCTGGAAGGAGTGATCGTCGAAGGTGATCGCGTTGACGCGTCCCACCACCACACCCGCGCTCTTGACCGGCGCGCGCGCCTTCAGGCCGCCGATATTGTCGAAGCGCATCTTGACCGTGTAGGTCGGCTGAAACGACAGCGCGCTCAGATTCCCCGCCTTCAGGGCCAGGAACAACAGGGCAACGAAGCCGAGTATGACGAACAGTCCGACCCAGAAGTCGAGAGCAGTCTTTTTCATCGTTGGTTCTCTAGTTTCTCTTTCGAGAAATCCTTTGTAGTCAGTTGCCGAACATCAGCGCGGTGAGCAGGAAATCCAGGCCGAGCACGGCCAGCGATGCATACACCACCGTGCGGGTGGTGGCGCGGGAGACGCCTTCCGGCGTCGGGCTCGCCTCGAAGCCCTGGTACAGCGCGATGAAGGTCACCGCGAAACCGAACACCAGGCTCTTCAGAACGCCGTTGCCGACATCCGCCCAGACATTCACGCCCCCCTGCATCTGCGACCAGAACGCGCCCTGATCGATGCCGATCATGAGCACGCCGACCACATAGCCGCCGAAGATGCCGACCGCGCTGAAAATGGCGGCCAGGATGGGCATCGAGATCACGCCCGCCCAGAAACGCGGCGCGACGACATAACGCATCGGATCCACCGCCATCATTTCCATGGCCATCAATTGCTCGCCGGCCTTCATCAGGCCGATCTCGGCGGTCAGCGACGTGCCGGCGCGCCCGGCGAACAGCAGGGCGGCCACCACCGGACCCAGTTCACGTACCAGCGACAGGGCCACCAGCAGCCCGAGCGCCTGTTCCGAGCCGTACCGCGACAGCGTGTAGTACCCCTGCAGACCCAGCACGAAACCGACGAACAGGCCGGACACCGCGATGATCAGCAGCGAGTAATTGCCGACGAACAGGATCTGGCGCGTCACTAGCCGGGGCCGTCGCAGCAGCGGGCCGAGCAGCAGCACCAGCTTGACGAACATGCGCGCCGCGTAGCCGGCACGCCCGATGCCCGACAGCACGCCCCTGCCAAGGGAACTGATCATCGCGCGCCCCCTTTCGACGCCGCGCCCATGCCGAAATCGGCCTCCAGCGGCACGCCGGGGTAATGAAACCGGAACGGCCCGTCGGGCGCCGCGTCGATGAACTGGCGCACCGCCGGGTCCGTCGACGCGCGCAACTGGTCCGGGGTGCCTTCGGCGGCAATGCCGCCATTGGCGATGAAATACACGTAATCGGCGATCGCGAAGGATTCCGGCACATCGTGCGTGACGAGAATCGACGTCGCGCCCAGTGCCTGATTGAACGTGCGGATCAGGTTCGCGGTAATGCCGAGGGAGATCGGATCGAGTCCCGCGAACGGTTCGTCGTACATCATCAATTGCGGGTCCAGTGCGATCGCCCGCGCGAGCGCGACTCGCCGCGCCATGCCGCCGGAGATTTCGGAGGGCGCGAGGTCGCGCGCGCCGCGCAGGCCCACCGCGTTCAGTTTCATCAGAACCAGATCGCGGATCAGTTCCTCGGGCAGATCGGTATGCTCGCGCAGCGGGAAGGCCACGTTCTCGAACACGGTCTGGTCCGTGAACAGCGCGCCGAACTGGAACAGCATGCCCATCTTGCGGCGCAGCCGGTAGACCCCTTTCGCGCCCAGCGCACCGATATCCTCGCCGCCGAAACGGATCTGGCCGCCGCTGGCGCGCACGAGCCCGCCGATCAGTTTCAGTACCGTCGTCTTGCCGCACCCGGACCCGCCCATGACGGCGACCACCTGGCCCCGTCGAAATTGCATGTTCAGGCCGGAAAGGACCAGGCGCTCTCCATAACCGAACGCGACATCGCGCAATTCGAGCACTATTTCGGAATTAACGCTTGGCACGGCTCGGGCGATTCCTTATGGCGATGATTCAGGATGATGGCGTGCGAAAGCGCCTCGTGTATCGGGGACGCATCCGCATGAAAGGGGGATTATAGGCGATCCCGGGGCGCAGGCTGTCCGCCAGCCAACACAATGCCGACGAACGATGCATACGCGGCACGCGTCGGACCCCTGCCCGGCGCGCGTCCAGCCTATCCAGCGCGCCGCAGCAAACGGCGTTCCCGCCATTATCGTTGCATTGGGCCATTATGCGTGAAAGCGGCGAGCAGCGCGTTCACCGCCATGGGCAATTCGTCGGCATGGGTGACGGCCCGCACGACCGCCGCGCTCCGCACGCCCGTGGCCAGGACCTCCGGCAGCGTCGCGAGGTCGATCCCGCCAATCGCGACGACCGGCACCGCGTCCCGCAACAGCCGCTGGTACGCGGCGATCCGGGACACCCCCTGGGGAGCGGTCTTGACGACTTTCGTGGCGGTGGGAAATACCGCGCCGCAGGCAATATAGCTGGGGCGGAAATGCCAGGCATGCAGGATTTCGTAATATCCGTGCGTGGACAGACCCAGACGCAGGCCGGCGGCGGCGATCGCGCCGAGGTCCGCGTCCGCCATGTCCTCCTGTCCGAGATGGACGCCGTAGGCACCCGCCTCGACCGCCAGCCGCCAATGATCGTTGATGAAGAGCCGCACCTCGTCCGGCGCCCGGCGCGCGGCGGCCACGGCGCGGACGATCTGTTCGCGCAGCGCTGCCGGGTCGGCCATCGGGTCGGCCATCGGGTCGGCCATCTTTACCCGCAGCTGAATCGTGCGCACGCCCAGTGCGATCAGGCGCTCGACCCAGTCGGCATCCGGCACCACCGGATACAGCCCGAGCGCGGACGGGCACGGCGGGAAGCGCCAGGTCCGTTCCGGCAGGCCGGGAAGATCGGGGAAATCGGCGAGCCGGTCCGGCCAGGCGCCCGGCGCACGCCAGGCAAGCGCGAGGCACAACGCGTCGCGCAGGACAAAGCCGCAATCGACGAAGGCGGCGAGCGCGGCGAGCCAGTCGTCGGTGCGTGCGCCGCGCAGCGCATGCCGTTCGCCATCCGCGATCAGGACCGTCAGGTCGCCGGAAACATCGATGAGCGTGGCGCCGCGGGCCTGCCAGTCGGCCAGCGCGCGGTCGGCCGGCGCCACCGCGACGATCAGCACCGTGTGCCGCTCCGCCATCCATGCCGGGTCGCGCGGCGGCGTCAGACAGAAGCGCCACTGCACCGTCGCCGCCGGCCAGTCGCCCAACGTAGCGCGGATCGTTTCCGCGGCGGCCGAGAGCGCGTCCGCGGGGGGCCAGAAAATCTCGCCCGCGGCCAGCGCCTGCCCGGGGCCTGCCTGTCCGGCGTTCATCCGCCCGGAGCTCATGACGTGGCGCCCGCCTGGTGCCAGAACGGCATGCCGACGACCGCGGTGCTCGCCTGCGCGGCGGCGCGCTCCGGCATCGGGCCGGCACGCCGCGCGTCGCGCCCGGCCGCCACCGCCGCGGCGAATGCCGCCGCCATGCGCGGCGGCGACGTCGCCTGCGACACCGCCGTGTTCAGGAGAACCCCGTCGAAGCCCCATTCCAGCACCTGGCAGGCATGCGACGGCACTCCCAGCCCGGCATCGACGATCAACGGGGTATCGGGCAGGCGCTCGCGCAGCAAACGCAGCGCATGGGGGTTCGCCACCCCCCGGCCGGTGCCGATCGGCGCGGCCCAGGGCATCAGGGCCTGACAACCGGCATCGAGCAGGCGCCGGCCGACGACCAGATCCTCGGTGCAGTAAGGCAGCACCTTGAAGCCCTCGCGGATCAGGATCGCCGCGGCCTCGATCAACGCGACCGGATCGGGCTGCAAGGTATAGTCGTCGCCGATCAGTTCGAGCTTGACCCAGTCGGTGCCGAACACCTCGCGCGCCATGCGTGCGGTATTGACCGCCTCGTCGACCGACTGGCAACCGGCGGTGTTCGGCAGGAAAGGCCGCCCCTCGCGGCGCAGGGTCTCGAAGAACGAGGCCTCGCCGCCCTGCGCGCCGTCCGCCCCCTGCGCGCCGGCGAGTTGCCGACGCAGGGCGACGGTGACCATCGCCGGCCGGGCCGCACGGATCGCATCGACCAGGCTGGCCAGCGACGGATAGCGGGCCGTGCCGAGCAACAGGCGACTGGCGAAGGTTTCGCCGTACAGCGTCAGTGGCGCATCGGTATCGACGGCGGCATCGGCGATTCCGGAGCGCATCGCGGCCCCGGCGTTTTCAGCGTTCATGACAGTGTCCCCAAGGGTGCTTCAAAGGGTGCTTCAAAGAGTGCGCTTCACACCCGGCTCGAGACCGTTCCAGGTTCGGGCCGGTTCCCGGCCCGCGGTCCTTCAAGACCGGTCCGGTCCGGCCCGGCCAGGTCCATCAGCCGCCTGCGACCGGCCGCACGACGTCGAGCCGGTCGCCCGGCGCGAGCGGCTGCAGCGCATACCGCGAGCGGGCGAGAAACTGCCCGTTTACCGCGACGGCGAACGGCGGACGGGCGTCGAACGCGGCGAGCGCGTCGGCGACCATGGCGGGCTCGGCGAGTTCGAGCGCTTGCTGGTTGATCAGGATCTGCATGGGAATCGGTCGGTCGGAGAAGAATGATCGACGGCCGCGGGCGCGGACGCGCCGGAACGGCGAGCGGCGTCGGGATGGCGGTCAGCGTCGCCGCTCGCCGCAGGGAACCGGACGCCGGACGCCAGTTCCGGCCAGGGTGTGGCCGCGTGCCACGCGGCGAAGCCCGCGCACGCATCGCGTGGGTGGTCGAGCAGGACGCGCGCGAGCGTCGCCGCCTCGTTGACGACTTCCGGCGCGATCATGAAACCATGCCGGTACAGGCCGTTGACCGCGAAACGCGGTGCGCGCTCCCGGCCCGTTCCCGCTCCCGCCCCGCCTGGCGCGTACGCCGCGGCGTCGAACACGATCGCCGGCCGCTGGTCGGCGAGCGTCGGCCGGCACTGTGAATTCAGTTCGAGAATGCGCGCCTCGCCGAAACCCGGATGCACCGAAAACGCCGCCGACAGCAATTCGAGGGCGGAGCGCACGCTCACCGGCGAATCGTCGTCGCTCTCGATTTCCGTCGCGCCGATGACATAACGGTCCTGTTGCTTCGGCGCGATATAGATTGGATAACGCGGATGGAGCAGACGCACCGGGCGCTGCAGACCGATGCCGGGGGCGGCCACGCGCACCACCTCGCCGCGGATGCCGCGCAAACCCGGCAGGGACGGCCTTGCGCCCAGGCCGCGGCAATCGATCGTCAGCCCGGCATCGGGCCAGTTGTCCGCGTCCACCGCCACGCCGGCATGGATCGGCACGCCGTGTGCGGCCAGCGCGAGATCCAGCGCCGCCAGCAACTGGCGATTGTCGAGTTGCCCTTCGCCGTCGAGCAGCCAGCCTTGCTGAAAGCGGCCGCCGAGCGCCGGTTCGACACGCGCGAGCCCGGCGCCGTCGAGCGTCGCGATGCGGCCGTCTCGCATCGACGCCGGCGCGTTCGCCATTACGCGCCGCTGGAACAGCGTCGCATCGGCCTGGTCGGCCGCATGCCACACCACCAGCGTGCCGTTGCGCTGGAAATACACCGGTGCCGGCAACTCGGCCAGCCAGCGCGGCCAGCGGCCCAGCGACGCCTCGCCCAGCGCCACCAGCAACGGCTCGGCCACCGCTGCTTCGGCCAGCGGCGCGAGCATCGCCGCGGCCACCCAGGCGGCGGCCGCGCGGCCATGCGGATCGCCGCGTTCGAACAAAGCGACACGCAGCCCGTCGCGCGCCAGGCGCCAGGCGAGCAGGCGTCCGGCCAGGCCGGCGCCCACGATCGCCACGTCGGGACGCATGGCGTCGCTTTCCAGGGAATTCAGGGTCATCGTCATCTGCGAAATACCGGAGTGCGCGAGACGACACGCCGGGACGACACGCCAAAAACGACATGCCGAAATGCGAGCGCGGGCGCACAACAGAGCCGGGAGCGAGCCCGGAACCGGAACGATGAGCGGGAGAGAAGCGGCGCGGCGGCAAACCGGATGGGCGGCCTCGCGTATTTCGCGTGGAGGACCATGCCGGCGGCGCACAGCAGTGCCGTTGCAACTGGGGCGGGCGCCCCAAGGCGGTCGGCCGCGCCAAGGCGCGGCGGAAACTCCCCTCGCCGGTATTACCCGGATCGGGTGCCAAGGGACTCTCTCAGCCGCAAACCGTCCCGCGTTCGCAGCACCCCCGTTTCATCACGCCTCATTACATCACAGATCGCGCGCGACGTTAAGCGCCGCGCCGGGTCCGTGCCGGAGCGGTGTGGAAACCGCGTCGAACGGCGGCACCGCAATCATCTCGAAAAATTCTACTTTGTTGCATGCGTGTCTTAATTTGCCTTTAAGGAAGATACGGAAAAATGCATCACGCGTTATTCTCTGCCTGCGCGATATCTCGATATTGTCCCGGATCTGCACTCCCTGGAGGACCGCATCATCATCACGGAAAAGAAAATCACGGCCTGGAGCCTGATCCGCCCGTTCTGGGTGTCGGAGCAGAAATGGTCGGCGCGCGGCTTGCTCGCCCTGGTCGTCGCGATGAATCTGGCGATCGTCTACATCAACGTCCGGCTCAATTCCTGGAACGTCGGATTCTACGATTCGCTGCAAAAACGCGACGCGGCCGCGTTCCGGCATTCGCTGATCGAGTTTGTGTTCATCGTCTTTCCGTATGTGCTGATCGCCATTTATCGGATCTATTTCCGGCAGATGCTCGAATTTCGCTGGCGGCAATGGCTGACGAACAATTACGTGCACCGCTGGCTGGAGGATCATGCGTTCTACCGGATCGAGCGCGACCGGCTGGCGGACAATCCCGATCAACGGATCAGCGACGATCTCCAAGGCCTGGCGTCGACCACGCTGGCGCTGTCGCTCGACCTGCTCTCCACGCTGGTGACGCTGTTTTCTTTCATCACCATTCTGTGGACGGTTGCCGGCGCGCTGTCGATCACGCTGTTCCATGTGCCGATTCACATCCCCGGCTATATGGTCTGGGTGGCGTTCCTCTACGCGCTCGTCGGTTCGGTGGTGATGTTCAGGGTCGGCCGGCCGCTGGTGACCATCAATTACCAGCAACAGCGGGTGGAAGCTGATTTCCGCTTCATGCTGATTCGTTTGCGCGAGAGCGCCGAACAGGTCGCGCTGTACGACGGCGCCGATACCGAGACCCTTCGCGTGGGCGATGCCTTCCTCCGGATCCGCGACAACTGGCGCATGGTGATGCGGCTGACCAAGCGGCTGACGCTGGTGAATTCGGTATATGGACAAGTGGCGATCATCTTCCCGTTGATCGCGGCCGGTCCGCAATACTTCGCCGGCGCCTTTTCGCTCGGCGTGCTGATGCAGATCAACAGCGCGTTCGGCCAGGTCAGCGATTCGATGTCCTGGTTCATCGGCAGCTTCTCGACGCTCGCCAACTGGCGCGCCACGGTCAACCGGCTGCGGGAATTCCGCCGCGCGATCGACCAGCAGCATTTCGCCGAGACCGAATCGCCGGCGACGCTGGCGGGCGGCATCAATCTGCACCGTATCGACAATGGCACGGTCGAGACGCATGGGCTCGTGCTGGACCGGCCGAACGGCGAGGCGCTGAGTACGATTACCGACATCGTCGCCGCGCCGGGATCGCGCTGGCTGGTGCGAGGACCCTCGGGCTCCGGCAAGAGCACCCTGCTGCGCGCGCTGGCCGGACTCTGGGCGTTCGGCAGCGGCACGATCGACATCCCGGTGGGGGCCCGGCTGCTGTTCGTGCCGCAGCAAAGCTATATGCCGATCGACACCCTGAAGGCGAACCTGTGCTATCCGTCCGACGCCGCGGCGTTTACCGATGCGCAATGCGAGGACGTGCTGAACGCTTGTCAGTTGGCTGATTTCGGCGAGCGTCTGCTGGAATCCACCCATTGGGCGCGTCTCATGTCGCCCGGCGAACAGCAACGCGTCGCCTTCGCCCGCGTCCTGCTGCAGAAGCCGGATATCGTCTTCCTGGATGAAGCGACCAGCGCGCTGGACACGGCGACCGAGGCGGTGCTGTACCGCCTGCTGATCGAACGCCTGCCCGGGACGACGGTCATCAGCGTCGGGCATCGCGACACGCTCGACGCCTTCCACTCCGCGCATCTGGATCTGGCGTGAAGACCTGAAACATGCGGCCTGACGCGGGGCGGTGGAAAACCACCCCGCCCCGCGCTCACTTCGGCAGGTTCGACTCGCCCATCAGGAAGGTATCGACGGCCTTCGCGCACTGCCGCCCTTCGCGGATCGCCCATACCACCAGCGACTGGCCGCGACGCATGTCGCCGGCGGTGAACACGCCCGGCACGTTGGTCGCGTAGGCCTGATCGCCGTCGGTGGCCGCGCGCGCATTGCCGCGCGGATCCTTCTCCACGCCGAACGCGTCGAGCACCGCCTGCATCGGCGCGACGAAACCCATCGCCAGCAGCACCAGATCGGCCTTCAGTTCGAATTCCGAATCCGGCACTTCCTGCATCTTGCCGTCCTTCCATTCGACCCGCGCGGCGATCAGCTTCTCGACCTTGCCGTTACGCCCCTCGAAGCGTTTCGTCGCCACGGACCAGTCGCGCTCGCAGCCTTCGTCGTGCGACGACGAAGTCCGCAGCTTGGTCGGCCAGTACGGCCAGACCAGCGGCTTGTTTTCCTGCTCGGGCGGGCGCGGCAGCAGTTCGAACTGGACGACGCTTTCCGCGCCGTGCCGGTTCGACGTGCCCACGCAGTCCGAGCCGGTATCGCCGCCGCCGATCACGATCACATGCTTGCCGGCCGCGCGCGTCTGCTCGGGCAGCGCGTCGCCCGCCTCCACCCGGTTCTGCTGCGGCAGGAATTCCATCGCGAAATGCACCCCTCCCAGCTCGCGCCCCGGCACCGGCAGGTCGCGCGGCGTTTCGCTGCCGCCGGCGATCACGACCACGTCGAACTGCTCGCGCAGCTGATCCGGCGTGATCGACTCGCGCGCCGGGTTGCCGAACAAGGCGGGCGGTGCGTCGCGACCCACGAAGGTGCTGGTCTTGAAAACCACGCCCTCGGCTTCCATCTGACGCATCCGGCGGTCGATCAGCCATTTCTCGAGCTTGAAGTCCGGGATGCCGTAGCGCAGCAGACCGCCGATCCGGTCGCTTTTCTCGAACACCGTCACGTCGTGACCGGCGCGGGCGAGCTGCTGCGCCGTCGCGAGACCCGCGGGCCCCGATCCCACCACCGCGACCTTCTTGCCGGTGCGCTGCGTCGCCGGTTGCGGCGCGACCCAGCCCTCGGCCCAGGCGCGGTCGATGATCGCGTGTTCGATCGATTTGATGCCGACCGGATCGTCGTTGATGCCGAGCGTGCACGCCGATTCGCACGGCGCCGGGCAGATGCGTCCGGTGAATTCCGGGAAATTGTTCGTCGAGTGCAGGACCTCGATCGCGTTGCGCCAGTCGTCGCGATACACGAGATCGTTGAAATCCGGAATGATGTTGTTCACCGGGCAGCCGTTGTTGCAGAACGGAATGCCGCAGTCCATGCAGCGCGCGCCCTGCACTTTCGCTTCGTCGTTGGTCAGCGCGAAGACGAATTCCTTGTAATGCTTGAGACGCGCCGTCGGCGCCTCGTAGTGTTCGCTGAGTCGTTCAAACTCGAGGAAACCGGTTGCCTTGCCCATTTTTTGTTCGATCCTGCTGCTGATGCGGTGGTGGCGGAATCCGGCCGGGGACGAAGCCGCGATCGCGGCGATCCTTTCCCGACGGCCGGTATCGACGATACGGTGCGTTCGGTGCAGGGGCGAGCGAAGCCGGGACGACGGACGCCGCCGCGGCTTCGCGCCCCGCGTCAGACGGCGACCACGGTGTCCTCGGTCGATGCGCGCAGACGTGCGGCCTGCATCTCGCCCAGCGCGCGCAGGTATTCGCTCGGGAACACCTTGACGAACTGGCGGCGCGCGCCGTCCCAGTCCTCGAGCAGGGTTTTCGCCCGCAGCGAGCCGGTGAACTGGAAATGCCGCTCGATCAGGCTCTTGAGCAGCGCCTCGTCGGTCTGCCCCGTATGCCAGAGACCGGTGTCGACGGTGCGTTCCTGCTCGCCGCGCGGCAGGATCGGTTCGAGCTTGACCATCGACATGTTGCAGCGCGTCGCGAAGCTGCCGTCCGGATCGAACACATAGGCGATGCCGCCCGACATCCCGGCCGCGAAATTGCGTCCGGTCTCGCCCAGCACCACCACCGTGCCGCCCGTCATGTATTCGCAACCATGGTCGCCCGTGCCCTCGACGACCGCCGTCGCGCCCGAGTTGCGCACCGCGAAACGCTCGCCCGCCACGCCCCGGAAGAACGCCTCGCCTTCCACCGCGCCATACAGCACGGTATTGCCGCAGATGATGTTTTCCTCGGCCTTCGCGCGGAAATCGTTGGTCGGCCGCACGATGATGCGTCCGCCCGACATGCCCTTGCCCACGTAATCGTTCGCGTCGCCCACCAGATCGAGCGTCACGCCCTTGGCCAGGAAGGCGCCGAAACTCTGACCGGCCGTACCCTTCAACTGGATGTGCAGCGTGTCGTCCGGCAAGCCGTCGTGACCGTAGCGCTTCGCGATCGCGCCGGAGAGCATCGCGCCCACCGTGCGGTTGCGGTTACGCACCGGCTGGATGAAGGACACGTGTTCCTGCTTCTCGATCGCGGCCTTCGACTTCTCGATCAGGATGTGGTCGAGCGCCTTGTCCAGCCCATGGTCCTGCGTCTCCACATGCAGGCGCGGCACGTCGTCCGGCGCCGTGGACTGATGGAAGATCTTCGAGAAATCCAGGCCCTTCGCCTTCCAGTGCGCGATGCCCTTCTTCGTGTCGAGCAGATCCACGCGCCCGATCAGGTCGTCGAAACGCGCGATGCCCAGTTGCGACATGATTTCGCGCACTTCCTCGGCGATGAAGAAGAAGAAGTTGATCACGTGCTCGGGTTGGCCGGAGAACTTCTCGCGCAGCACCGGATCCTGCGTCGCGACGCCCACCGGGCAGGTGTTCAGGTGACACTTGCGCATCATGATGCAGCCCTGCACCACCAGCGGCGCGGTGGCGAAGCCGAATTCGTCGGCGCCCAGCAAGGCGGCGATCGCCACGTCGCGGCCCGTTTTCATCTGGCCGTCGGCCTGCACGCGGATGCGCGAGCGCAGGCGGTTGAGCACCAGCGTCTGCTGCGTCTCGGCCAGGCCCAGTTCCCAGGGCGAACCCGCGTACTTGATCGACGACAGCGGCGAGGCGCCGGTGCCGCCGTCGTGGCCCGCGATCACGACGTGATCGGCTTTCGCCTTCGCGACCCCGGCGGCGATCGTGCCCACGCCCACCTCGGACACCAGCTTCACCGACACGTCGGCCTTCGGGTTGACGTTCTTCAGGTCGTGGATCAGTTGCGCCAGATCCTCGATCGAATAGATGTCGTGGTGCGGCGGCGGCGAGATCAGCCCCACGCCCGGCACCGAATAACGGAGCTTGCCGATGTATTCGCTGACCTTGTGGCCGGGCAGCTGCCCCCCCTCGCCGGGTTTCGCGCCCTGCGCCATCTTGATCTGGATCTGGTCGGCCGAGGACAGATACTCCGCGGTCACGCCGAAGCGGCCCGAGGCGACCTGCTTGATCTTCGAGCGCAGCGAATCGCCCGCGAGCAGCGGGATGTCGCGCACCACGGCATCGTGGCCGATGATGCCGGCCAGCGTGTCGCCGTCCGTGATCGGGATACCGCGCAACTCGTTGCGGTAACGCCGCTGATCCTCGCCACCCTCGCCGGTGTTCGACTTGCCGCCGATGCGGTTCATCGCGATCGCGAGACTCGTGTGCGCCTCGGTGCTGATCGAGCCCATCGACATCGCCCCGGTCGCGAAGCGCCTGACGATGTCCTTCGCGGACTCGACCTCGTCGAGCGGGATCGCCCGCGCCGGATCGACGCGGAACTCGAACAGTCCGCGCAGCGTCATGTGCCGGCGGCCCTGGTCGTTGATCAGCTGCGCGTATTCCTTGTACGTCTGGTACGAGTTCGCGCGCGTGGAGTGCTGCAGCTTGGCGATCGCGTCGGGCGACCACATATGGTCCTCGCCGCGCACGCGGAACGCGTACTCGCCGCCGGCGTCGAGCATGTTCGCCAGGATCGGATCGTCGCCGAACGCCTTGCGGTGCATGCGCACCGCCTCCTCGGCCACCTCGAAGATGCCGATGCCGCCGACGTTCGACGCGGTGCCCTTGAAGTACTGCCCGATCAGCTGGGGCGACAGACCGATCGCCTCGAAGATCTGCGCGCCGGTGTAGGACATATAGGTCGAGATGCCCATCTTCGACATCACCTTCAACAGGCCCTTGCCCACCGCCTTGATGAAGTTCTTGACCGCCTTCTCATGCGACAGCTCGCCCGGCAGGTCCTTCGCCAGTCCGGCCAGCGTTTCCATCGCCAGATACGGATGGATCGCCTCGGCGCCGTAGCCGGCGAGCAGCGCGAAGTGATGCACCTCGCGCGCCGAACCGGTCTCGACGACCAGACCGGTGCTGGTGCGCAGCCCCTTCTCCACCAGGTTGCTGTGCACCGCGGACGTGGCGAGCAGCGCGGGGATCGCGACCTGCTCGCGGTCCGTGTTGCGGTCCGAGATGATCAGGATGTTGAAGCCCGAGCGCACCGCGTCGATCGCCTCGGCGCACAGCGACGCGAGGCGCGCCTCGATGCCTTCCTTGCCCCACAGCACCGGGTAGGTGATGTCCAGCACGTACGAGCGGAACTTGTTGCCGCTGTACTGATCGATGCTGCGGATCTTCTGGATGTCGTCGAAATCGAGGATCGGCTGCGAGACTTCCAGCCGCATCGGCGGATTGACGTTGTTGGTGTCGAGCAGGTTCGGCTTCGGCCCGATGAAGGACACCAGCGACATCACCATGTTCTCGCGGATCGGATCGATCGGCGGATTCGTCACCTGCGCGAACAGCTGCCGGAAGTAGTGATAGAGCGTCTTGTCCTTGTTGGACATGATCGCCAGCGGCGAATCGTTGCCCATCGAGCCGATCGCCTCCTCGCCCGCGGCGGCCATCGGCGCCATCAGGAACTTCAGGTCCTCCTGCGTATAGCCGAACGCCTGCTGGCGGTCGAGCAGCGACGCCGGCTCGCGCCCGCTGTGCAGGCTCGCGTCCGCGTCCGCCTGATCGAGCGCGATCTCGTCGATGTTGATCCGCACCGCCTCGATCCAGCTCTTGTACGGCTTCGCGTTCGACAGGTTGTCCTTCAGCTCCTTGTCCTCGATGATGCGGCCCTGCTCCATGTCGATCAGGAACATCTTGCCCGGCTGCAGGCGCCACTTCTTGACGATCTTCGATTCCGGGATCGGCAGCACGCCGGATTCGGACGCAAGAATGACGACATCGCCGTCGGTGATGCAGTAGCGCGCCGGACGCAGGCCGTTGCGGTCGAGCGTCGCGCCGATCTGCCGGCCGTCGGTGAAGGCGATCGCCGCGGGGCCGTCCCACGGCTCCATCATCGCCGCGTGGTATTCGTAGAAGGCGCGACGGTTCGCATCCATCTGCGTGTGCTGCTCCCACGCCTCCGGGATCATCATCATCACCGCGTGGACCAGCGGGTAGCCCGCCATCACCAGCAGTTCGAGGCAGTTGTCGAACGACGCCGTGTCCGACTGGCCCGGGTAGATCAGCGGCCAGAGCTTCTTCAGGTCGTCGCCGAGCACCGCGCTGGAAATCGCGCCGGTGCGCGCCGACAGCCAGTTGACGTTGCCCTTGACCGTGTTGATCTCGCCGTTGTGCGCGATCATCCGGTACGGGTGCGCCAGTTCCCACGCGGGAAAGGTGTTCGTCGAGAACCGCTGGTGCACCAGCGCGAGCGCCGACACCGAGCGTTCGTCCTGCAGGTCGCGATAGTAGACGCCGACCTGATCGGCCAGCAGCAGACCCTTGTAGACCACCGTGCGCGCCGACATCGACGGCACGAAATATTCCTTGCCGTGCTTCAGGCGCAGCGCCTGGATGCGATGGCTCGCGGTCTTGCGGATCACGTAGAGCTTGCGCTCCAGCGCATCGGTGACGATCACGTCCTGGCCGCGGCCGATGAAGATCTGCCGAATCAACGGCTCGGTGCGCTTCACCGCCGGCGACATCGGCATCGCATGATCGATCGGCACGTCACGCCAGCCCAGCAGCACCTGACCCTCGGCCTTGACGGTGCGCTCCAGCTCCTGCTCGCACGCGAGGCGCGACGCATGCTCCTTCGGCAGGAACACGATGCCCACGCCGTATTCGCCGGCCGGCGGCAGGCTCACGCCCTGTTTCGCCATTTCCTCGCGATAGAACGCATCGGGGATCTGGATCAGGATGCCCGCGCCGTCGCCCATCAGCGGATCGGCGCCGACGGCGCCGCGGTGATCGAGGTTCTCCAGGATCTTCAGACCCTGACGGATGATGTCGTGACTCTTCTGGCCCTTGATGTGGGCGACGAAGCCGACGCCGCAGGCATCGTGCTCGTTGGCCGGGTCGTAGAGCCCCTGCGCGGCGGGCAACGGGCCCGGAGCGGACGGCGGGAGGCCCAGGGACGCGGCGGGCGATGGCGAATGATCGTTCATGGGGACACCGTTATCGTGAGCGCGCGGTGCGCGGTCGCATTTATGACGTCGACCGTGCAGCGTCGACTTGCGCTGCTGGATCGACCGCCGGGCTCGCAGGACCATACAGGCCCCGGTGCGAGCGAATGGCCGGAATTCGGAATATAAGCGATCAACCCTTGGAATACAAAGGTTTCGTTATGGTATGACCCTATTTAAATCCCTGCCTCGCAAAAGGGTGAGTTTTAATAGGGTCAGATCACTGCGCCGTATCGTCGATTTTGGCGGGACGGCCGCGCGGCAAAGGTTCCACGCGGCGGTTGGCGAGCCGCGCGCAACGTTCGCGAAACGCGTCGTCGCCCAGTACCCAGCCCTTGCGCGTCGCCTCGAGCGCACGGGCGCAGGCGGCGGGATCGAGCGGCTGCTCGGCGAGCTCCCGATAGACCCGCTGCCGTTCGAACGGGGTATTGCCCAGCGACCAGTAGAGCGCATGGTCGGTGATCAGCGGATCGAGCGCGAGCCCGACATGATGGGCATGGCTCGAGCGCCGCGGCAGGTCCGCCACTGCGGTGGCCGCCATTGCGGTGGCCGCCAGCGATTCGATCAGACGGCTGACGAACAGCAGATGGTGCTCGGGGTCGATCACCGTCGCCCGGTAGCGTCCCACCCACAAGGTGCCGCTGCACTGGTGCCGCCGGTTGTAAAGCGCCACGTACCGCCGCCCCACCGCCTGCACCGTCTGCGATGCGCTGCGGGCATCGCGCGGGCTGCCGAGCAGATGCACGCCGGAGGGCAGCAGCGCATACGCGTGCACCGCGAAACCGGCCTCGCGCGCGACCCGGCGCAGGGTATCGGCGAAGCTGGCGAGATCCGCCTCGTCGCGGAAGGCGGGCTGGCCGGGCCGGGCGTCGAGCATCAGGTACTGCGGCAGGCCGGGGACATACAGGCGGGCGAGTCGCGCCATGGGCATCGGCCCGGGGAAACCCGGCCTGGCCCGACCCGACGCGCGAAGGCGCGGACGAGTGCGGGTCACGGCGAGCGTCCCCGGCAAAGGGTGGACAAGCGGCGATTGTATGCGCTCGGCGCGTCACGGACCACCTACAGAAAATTCCTAGACGCCGTCTTCTATCTTACAAATGGTCCGGGCCGCCACCGCGTCGGATAATCGTTCCCGATTTGCCACGCAAAGGAGCGCCTCATGCATCAAGCAGTCCGAAACGAATCATCGCGTGCTGCCGAGCCGCCGCCGCGCATTCCCTTCGTCCTGCAGGGTGCCGTTGCCGGCGTGCTGTTCTGCGCGGCCGGCGCCGCGCACGCGCAGGCCGCCGGCAGCGTCGTGCTCTCGACCGGCTGGATGCATGTCGCGCCGCAGGTCAGCACCGACCCGATGCACTCCACGATCGGACTCGGCGGCGGGTCGTTCCCGCGCACCGACAAGAAGATCAGTTCGCAGGTCGGTGCGGCGAACACGCTTGGCCTGACCGTCACCTATTTCGTGACCGATCACATCGCCGCCGAGCTGGCCGCGGGCGTGCCGCCCCGTTTCAGGATCAACGGGGCAGGCTCGATCGAATCCTATGGGCAACTCGGTTCGGCGCGAATGTGGAGCCCGGCGGTGCTGTTGAAGTACTATTTCAGGCCCGCCACCGCAGCGTTCCGGCCCTATGTCGGCCTGGGTGCGTCCTACGTGTGGTTCACCGACGGCAAAATCACCAACGACGCCTTCCGCAGGCAGCGGCTCGGCGGCGATACCGAGGTTTCGGTCAGCAAGGGCCTGTCGCCGGTGTTCAACGTGGGGATGTCGTACGCGTTCGCGTCGAACTGGTATGCGGGCGTGTCGGTCTCCTACCTGCCGATGCGCCGCACCCTGACGCTGACGACGCCCAGGGCCGCGACGCCGTTCGGTACCGCGTCGGTGAAAAGCGAGGTCCGGACCCAGCTCAACCCGATCGTCGCCTACCTCAGCATCGGTTACCGCTTCTAGCGGGTATCCGACACGCCCCGTTGCCCGCTCAGTTGTCTTCGTCGCCGACGATGAACAGGCGGCGGTATTCCTTCTGCGCGTAACGGTCGGTCATGCCGGCGATATAGTGCGCGATCAGACGCGGCTGCCGGGCGGCGTCCGGCGACTGGTACGGTGGCGGCAACAGACGCGGATCGTCGATGAAGGCGTCGAACAGCCCGGTGATCACCCTTTGCGCCTTGCTCGCCATCCGCATCACCCGATAATGACGGTACAGGTTGGCAAACAGGAACTGCTTCAGTTCCTTGGCCTGGCGGGCGATTTCCGGACTGCTGCCCACCAGCGGCCCCGCCGCGCGGACCGCGTCGACCGAATCGACGTCCGCCGCCTTGAGCCGCGCCGCAGTCTCGACGGTGAGATCGACGATCAGCGTGTTGATCATCGAACGGATGGTTTCATGGATCAGGCGTCGGCCCGGCAGGTCGCCGTACTGTTCGCGGGCGCGCGTGAAATGCGTGCGCCAGACCTCGACCTCGTCGAGCTGATCCAGCGACAACAGGCCGGACCGCAGGCCGTCGTCGATATCGTGATTGTTGTACGCGATCTCGTCGGCCAGATTCGCCAGTTGCGCTTCCAGCGACGGTTGACCGCCTTCGAGGAAGCGCCGCCCCAGTTCACCCAACTGGCGCGCGTTCTCCCGGGAGCAATGCTTGAGAATACCCTCGCGGGTTTCGAAACACAGATTGAGCCCGTCGAAACGCGCGTAGCGCTCCTCCAGTTCGTCGACCACGGCGAGACTTTGCAGATTGTGCTCGAAACCGCCGTGCCCTTTCATGCAGGCGTTCAGCGCATCCTGCCCGGCATGCCCGAAAGGCGTATGACCGAGGTCGTGCGCGAGCGAAATCGCCTCGACGAGATCCTCGTTGAGACGGAGGCTGCGCGCGATCGACCGGGCGATCTGGGCAACTTCGAGGCTGTGCGTCAGACGCGTGCGAAACAGGTCGCCCTCATGATTGACGAAGACCTGCGTCTTGTACTCCAGACGGCGGAACGCGGAAGAATGGACGATCCGATCGCGGTCGCGTTGAAACTGACTGCGTGCCGTGGGCACCGCTTCGGACTCGCGGCGGCCACGCGACAGGGCCGAGCGGCACGCATAGGGCGCCAGCCCCGCTTCGAAGGCGTCCACGAACGACGCGGCGGACGCGGCGGTATGCGGCGCCAGGGTGGCGTGCGATGCCGTCTCGGCATGGCGCGCTGCGGTGGCACCGGGAGTCTCACCGGCACGAGACATCGCATTGGCGCGCGACATTTCGTCGGCGCGCGGTGCGGCCACGCCGTCGGACGCCTTGGCAACCGTGCTCGTACCCCAGGGGGCGCCCGGCGCGTCGCCCGGCAGATCTTCCCAGGGAGGCGTCCGGGAAGCGCCCGTCATGACGCCCCCGCGCGATTTCCCACCGCGGCAGCGGTTCCGGATGCGACTTCCGACGCGGCTCCCGACACCCCGGTCGTCGGCCCCGCGGTCTCGGTCGCGTCGACCCGCAGGGCGGCCGGCGCCACGGTTGCGGCCAGCGTCGCCTGCAGATCGGCCAGCGGCACGCTGCTGACGGCTGCCTCGCCAAGGCGCTTCAACAGCACGAACTTGATCTCGCCGCTCTCGGCCTTCTTGTCGCCTTTCATCAGATCGATATAGCGGCTCTCGCCCAGCGCGGGGCCGAGCGTCGGCAAATGTGCCGCCGCGACGACGCGCGCCAGACGTTCCCGTGTGGCGGCATCGATGAAACCGAGCCGCGCGGACAGGTCCGCGGCCATGACCATGCCGCAGCCAACCGCCTCGCCGTGCAGCCAGGCGCCGTAGCCCAGCCCCGCTTCGATCGCATGCCCGAAGGTATGCCCGAAATTCAGGATCGCGCGCAGCCCTCCCTCCCGCTCGTCCGCCGCGACGACGCGCGCCTTGACTTCGCAGGAACGGCGCACCGCCTCGCCCAGCAGCGTCTCGTCGCAGGCGGACAAGGCCGCCATGTGGGCTTCCACCCAGTCGAAGAAGCCGCTGTCCGCCACCGCCGCGGTCTTGATGACCTCCGCGATGCCGGCGGCCAGTTCGCGCGGCGGCAAGGTCTGCAGCACCGCGGTGTCCGCGATCACGGCCTGCGGCTGATAGAACGCGCCGATCATGTTCTTGCCGCGCGGATGGTTGATGCCCGTCTTGCCGCCCACCGACGAGTCCACCTGGGCCAGCAGCGTTGTCGGAACCTGCACGAAGGGCACGCCGCGCATGAAGGTCGCCGCCGCGAAACCCGTCATGTCGCCGACCACGCCCCCGCCCAGTGCCACGAGCGTGGTCTTGCGGTCGGCGCGCACTTCGAGCAGGCGATCGAAGATCAGGTTGAGCGTTTCCCAGTGCTTGTGCGCCTCGCCGTCCGGCAAGACGATCGTCTCGATGCGGATGCCGAGCGGCTTGAGCGCATGTCGCAGACGGTCCCCATAGAGCGGTTCAACCGTGGTGTTCGTCACGATCGCGATCAGGGAGCCGCCAATGTGGGGGCGCAGGATATCGGTGCGGTCGATGAGGCCGGACCCGATGTGGATCGGGTAGGCGCGCTCGCCGAGTTCAACGTTGACGGTAATCATGGCGATATTATGACGCAGAGCGCCGTCGAGCGCGGCGCGAACCCGGCGCCACGCCGGCATCCGGGACGATTTTCAGCCGATCAGCCGATCAGCCGGTACGCCCGGGGACCGGGGGCGCGGGATCCGGGCCGGCTTCCGCCTCCAGCCCCTTCATCTCCCCGTCGTCATCCTCTTCGTCGAAAATCCCGTCCGCGGCCAGATCGAGTTGCATCATCACGGTATTGGCGAGGCTGTTGATCGACGGCCGGCCGGTCTCGATGACGAAGTGCGCGCTGGCACGGTAGATCGGGTCACGCAGCGCGTACAGCGCCTCGAGCTTGCCGCGCGGGTCCTCGGTCTGCAGCAGCGGCCGGTTCTTGTCGCGCCGCGTGCGCAGCCAGAGGTCGTGAGGATGCGCGCACAGGTACACCACCGTCCCGCGCGCCATCAGTTTCTCGCGGTTCTCCGGGCGCAGCACCGCGCCGCCGCCGGTGGCGAGCACGATGCCGTCGCGGCGCGTGAGGTCGTCGATGACTTCGGCTTCGCGCGCGCGAAACCCTTCTTCGCCTTCGTGCTCGAAAATGATGGGCACGCGTACCCCCGTCCTCGCCTCGATTTCATGATCCGAGTCGAAGAAGGCCCGACCCAGCCGCCGGGCGAGCGCGCGACCGATGGTCGTCTTGCCCGCGCCCATGAGCCCGATCAGAAATACATTCCCGGTACGCTTTTGCTGTCCCATCCGTTTCATTTTCACGAAAATCCGCGGTGGCCGCGCCGCGTCGTCTGGCGCAGCTTACGGGGAAAATGACTGCTTTGTCGAGTGCTTCGCCGCAGCGGTGTTTTCTACTACGGTCGGCGTGATGAAAACGATCAATTCGTTGCGCCGCGACACCGTCGTGGTACGACGAAACAGCGCCCCGACCAGCGGCAACCGCTGCAGGCCCGGCACGCCGACGACATCGCGCCGCTCGGCGCGCGCGTAGATGCCGCCGATCGCGACCGTTCCGCCATTATCGACCTCGACCTGGGTTTTGACATGCTTGGTGTCGATGGCCGCGCCGGCGGCCGTCTCGGCGCCGATGCTGTCCTTCGACACCTGTACATCGAGCGACACCCGGTAATCCGGCGTGATGTGCGGCGTCACCTCCAGCCGCAGCGACGCGCGGCGGAACTGCAGACCCGACACGCCGTTGCGAACCTTCGCCTGGTAAGGCAGTTCGGTGCCCTGCTCGATGATCGCCGTGCTGCGATCCGTGGTCACGACACGCGGGCTCGACAGGATCGTGCCGCGGCCATCCGCTTCCAGCGCACTCAACTCCAGCGTCAGCAGACGATTGACTCCCGGCCGAAACAGCGTCAAGCCGATCTGCGCAGGCGCCATGCCGCCGAGCGCGGCCGCCGGCAGATCGTAGAACGTGCCGCCCGGGGCAGCGATCCGCGTACCCGGCGCGTCGCCCGTCAGCCCGAGCCGCACCCCCAGGTTGCGGGATACCCCGTCGTCCGCCTCGACGATCCGCGCCTCGATCATCACCTGCCGGGCGGGCAGGTCGAACGCGGCGATCATCCGCGCGATCTGCTCGAGCCGGCCGGAAATATCGGTCACGAACAGCCGGTTGCTGCGCACGTCCGCGCTCGCCGCCCCGCGTTTGGACAGCAGTTGCTGTCCCGTGCCGCTCAACAGGCGATGAATGTCCTCGGCGCGCTGGTAATGCAGATCGAATACGCGGCTCGCCAGCGGCTCCGCCGCCGCTTGCCGCGCCTGCGCGTCATGCCGGTCGCGGCTGCGCCTGGCGATTTCCGCGGCGGGCGCGACCCATATCACCGGACCGCGTTCGCGCATCGCCAACCCGTGCGCGTCGAGCAGAACCGCGAACGCCTGACGCCAGGGCACGTCCCGCAGCCGCAGCGTCGCCTCGCCGCCGATCGCCGGGCTGGCGACGATGTTCAGACCGGTGAAGCGGGCGAACGCCTGCAATACATCCCGCAACGCCGCGCGCTCGAAGTCGAGCGAAATCGGCGCGCCGCGGTCCGCCGCGCCGGCCGTGGAGGAAACATCGGGGGAAGACCCAACGTCGGAGAAAGAGGCCAGGTCAGAAGAAGACGCCACGTCGAGTGAAGACGCCGCGCCGGGAGCGGACGCCTCCACGGGGACGGCGCGGTCCACAGCGGCATTGGACGGCGTTGCGGGATCCGCGGCGGTTTCGGCGTCCGCGGCGGTTTCGGCGTCCGCGGCGGTTTCGGCGTCCGGCGCGCGCATGGCGGTCGCCTCGCGCGCGATCGGCGGCAATGCATCGAAAGCGGTGCGCAATGCGCTGTCGCGATCCGCCATGCCCTCATCCACCACCACCGCCTCCGGTACGACGTCGCGCGCGCGCCGCGGCTCGGCCGCGACGATGTTCGGGCGTGACACATCGGCGCGGGCCATGGATGTACCGGCCGACAACAAGGCCACCGCGAGCCCGGCTGCGAGCCAGCGGCGGGACGCGCGCCGAAACGCGCCACGCCGCTCCCGGTACGGCTCGCGTCGCGCCGGTACGACCGCCATGGCGTTCATTCCCGAAGCCGCAACGTGCGCGGCGTCCCGTCGGCCAGCGGCGCGAGCGTCGTCGAATCGCGGCCAATTGCCTGAACGCGCGCATCGCCCACCATGCCGCCGATCTCGACGAAATGCGTCGTTTGCTCCAGGGCCAGCAACGCCGCCCGACGGCGTCCCGCGACGAGCGTTCCCAGCAGGCGCGCGGCGCCGGTAGCGTCGGGCAGACGCCGACGCGCGAACGGATTCGCCCGTGTCCCCTCCCCCGGCGGACGCGACGCGGCGGGCCGCAGCGCGAATTCGCCGTCGTCGAGCGCCTGAAAGCGCAGCGTCAGCGACACCCTGCCGCCCGTGGCACGCAATGTCGCGGCATCGATCAACAGCGCCGGCCGGGTACGCGCCAGCCGGTCGAGCAGATCGCGCACCTGCGGGTAATTGCCCTCGACCCGCAAGCGCGCGGCGCGCCCGCGCCAGGGCGCCACAGCCGCCGTCCCGGTGGCCGAGGGTACCGTGCCCCACGCGTCGGGTCCGCCCGCATCCGCATCCGCATCCGCATCCGCATCCGCATCCGCATCCGCATCCGCATCCGCACCGCCGCCACCCGGCACATCGCCACCCGACATATCGATGCCCGACAGATCGGCAGCCGACCCGGCGACGCCCGACGCATCGACGCCCGACGCATCGATGCCCGACAGATCGCTACCGCCCGACGCATCGCCGCCGGCCCCGTCGGCACCGGATAGCTCGGTGCGCATCGCTGCCCCCTCCCACATCGGCCGCGCGCCGGACGCCGCGACAGGCTCGAAGGCCAGCAGGCTGACCCGGCTCGCGAGCACCGACTGCTCGATCCAGCCAAGCAACGCGGCGGACGGATCGCTTGCGGCGCCGGCACTGCGGGCGACGGCAGGCGCCGTGACACCGTGCGCGCCCGGCGCCTCGGCGACCAGCACCGGCACGGGCCGTCCCGGCCGCGCCAGCTTGCCGGCGCGCGCACGCAGGGCGGGCAGCGCCGCGATGCGACGCTCGGCCTCGGCGATCCGCGCCAGGATGCGCGTCTCGCCTGCCGCCTCGCCGCGCGTCGCCTCCCGCCCCGCATGGGCGTGATACGCGTGCACGGATCCCGCCACGACCGTCGCGACGACACTCCAGCCGCCAAGCCGCCAGGCCAGCGGCCAGGCGTGAAACGGCAGCGCCAGCAACATGCCCAGCTGGAGCGGCACGGGTTCGGCGATCATCGCGCACCCGTTTCGTGTACCGCGGCGAGCCGCACCGTGACCCGAAACAGCTGCAGACCCGGCGTGGCGGTCGCGCCGGGAGGTGCCGCCGCGTCCAGCAGCCGCAGTTCATCGAGCGCGACCGCATCGATGCCGGTGTGCGCCGCCAGCCGGCGGCTCCAGCGCGCGATGGCGTCGGCATCGTCCGCCAGGCCGGCCAGCCGGACGCGCGCGCGGCCGCGTGCATCGGTGGCAAAATCCACCGTGGTCAGCGCGACGCCGTCCTGCGCGGCATCTCCCAGGGCTTCGAGAAGCGCGACGACCCGACGCCGCCTCGGTTCAAGCGCGGCTTGCCGCGCCTGCCCGGCCTCCTGCGCGGCAATCCACGTTTCGAGCCGGCGCACGTCGCCCTCGCCCGGCGCCAGCGCGGCAAGCCGCTGTTCGAGCTGCTGGCGGCGCGCTTCGTCAAGCTGCTGCTGGCGCAGTGCCAGCCGTTGCAGCAGCGCCGCGCCCGCCAGCCCCAGCAGAAGCGCCAGGACGAAACCCGCTCGTCCGCGACGGCGCCATGCCCGCACACGCCTGGCACGCCAGGGCGTCAGGTCGAAGCCCGCGGTCGGCTGCGGCATGCCGTGCGGCGCAGCGGGCAGGGTGCGCGCCAGCGGCCAGATCACGGCAGCAGCTCGCGAAACGCCAGCCCGAACGCCACCGACGCCGCCGGCCCGAGCTGTTGCGACGTGGCGGCCGGACCCCGGCAGCATGTCGAGGCGTCGAACTCGATCACCGGGCAGCACAACGCGCTGCCCAGTGCCCGCAGCCCGCCCACGGGCGCCAGCACGTCGCACTCGCCCGCCACCAGCGTCAGCGCCAGTTCACCCGCCTGTTCCCGCAATGCCGCGACCAGCGCGGCGGGATCGCGGGGATCCGGCAACACCCATTCCTCGAGCGTCGCGCCACTCGCGGTGAAAGCCCACGCGCGCCAGGCCCGCTCGCCGAGCCACAGCGCGGCAAAACGCTGCTCGGCCGCCTGCGGGAGCGCGCCGCCACCATCCGCATAGGCGCGGCGCGCCTCGGCCACCAGCCGCTGCGCCTCAGGCAGCGTGGCCGACGTCGCCGGCGCCCAGCGCGCATGCGCCCCGCGCTGCGCGCGCTGCGGCGGCTGCGACCGCGCCGGCGCCGGGGAAAAACACGCGCCGCCGATCACCGGGGACGACGACACGACGTCGACGTCGTCGCAGCGCGTATGCAGGCACTGCGCGACGACGAAACGGCAGGCGTCGAGCGCGGCGATCGACGCATCGCACAAGGCGCCCAGATGCAAACCCGCGGCATCGGCGACGCCCTGCCGGATATCGAGATAGTGCCGCTGCGTCGCCGCGACGACGACCCGCTCGGGGTCACCGGACACGACGGGATACCAGTCGACGATCAGTTCACCCGGATCGATGCCGCTGATCTTCTGCGCGTGCAGGGACACCCAGGGCTCCAGTGCGTCGAACGCCGCCTCGTCCAGCCGCCCCGGCAAACGCATGCTGAAACCGGGGATCAATTCGTCCAGCGCGACGGTGCCCTGCGCGACCACGGAGGGGCACAAAGCCAGCGCAATGCGTACCGCGCCGCCGGATGCGGCGCGTTCAGGGGGCAGCGCCGGCATCACATTCGGCATCACATTCGGCATCACCTCCGGCATCGCATCCAACGCCCCGCAGGCCGCCAATGGCGCCGCACGTTGCGCGAGACGTGCTGCCTGCTGCGAGAAGCATTCGTTCAGGGCACGCGACAGCGCCTCGGGGTCGACGATGTCGGCACCCACGACGATGCCGGGCGGAAGCGGATGACGCACCGCATCGTCGACCTGGATGCACCTGCCGTCCTCGCGTACCGGACGAGCGCTCGCGGCCGACCGGCTCAGACGAATCAGGCGGATTTCGCGCGACGTGATTTCGACGCCATGTGCCGTGTGTCGGACGATATCCGCTGCGCGGGCCATCCGTTTCCAATATCGCATCTGTAGTGCCTCCATCGTGGCGCGCCGTCCCCATGCCGGCGATCGAGGACATTGTCGGAAATGACCGCCCGGCGAGACAGCTGTCCGAATGGCGAGAACGCCCCGTGCGCCAACCGCGTACCGGCAAGGCGACCGCCACCAGCAGCCGGCCCGCGACGTCCATCCGGGATCCACGCCGTGCGCACGGACGCCGCAAGCACCGACGCCGCAAGCACGGACGCCCACAACGCACCATTTTTGTGGGGGGATACTGGCGGGCAGCTATAATCCGGCGACCTTCCTTACGGTTCCCCTATGCCACACGCCACGTCGCCTCAGCAGACCCCGCCGCCGCCGCCGCCCCGGCGTCGCTCATGGCTGGCCGCCACGCTGCTCTGGATGGCCGGACTGATCGTCGCGCTCGGCGTGCTGGTGGCGTTGTTGCTGGGATACGCGCTGCTGGTAGCGGGACCGCAGCTGCCCTCGCTCGACGCCGTCACGGATTACCGCCCGAAGGTGCCGATGCGGATCTATACCGCCGACCATGTGCTGATCGGCGAGTTCGGCGAGGAACGCCGCAAGGTGGTGCGTTTCGACGACATCCCGGACATGATGAAAAAAGCGGTGCTGGCCGTCGAGGACGACCGTTTCTACCAGCACGGCGGCATCGACTTCGTCGGCATCGTCCGTGCCGGCGTGGCGAACGTGATCCGTGGCGGCAGCGCGCAGGGCGCGAGCACGATCACGATGCAGGTGGCGCGCAATTTCTTTCTGTCGAGCGAAAAGACCTATACCCGGAAGATCTACGAGATGCTGCTCTCGTACAAGATCGAGAACGCGCTGACCAAGGATCAGATCCTCGAGCTGTACATGAACCAGATCTATCTGGGACAGCGCGCGTACGGTTTCGCGAGCGCGGCGGAGGTCTATTTCGGCAAGGGACTGAAGGACATCACGCTCGCGCAGGCCGCGATGCTGGCGGGCCTGCCGAAGGCGCCTTCGGCGAACAACCCGATCACCAATCCCAAGCGCGCACAGATCCGCCAGCGCTATATCCTGAAGCGGATGCTCGACCTCGGCTACATTCAGCGCGACCAGTACGAGCAGGCGCTCGCCGAAAACGTGCATGTGCACGCGACGCGCGTCGAGTTCTCGGTCCACGCGGAATACATCGCCGAGATCGTCCGGCAGATGATGTTCGCCCAGTACCATGAAGAGGCCTACACCCGCGGCCTGAACATCGTGACGACGATCGATTCGGGCGACCAGGAGGCGGCCTACGAGGCGGTGCGCTCGGGCATCATGGACTACGACAAAAGGCATGGCTATCGCGGTCCGGAGGCCTTCGTCACGCTTCCCGAGAACGAGGACGAGCGCAACGAGACGATCGAGGCGACGCTGCTGAAGCATCCGGACAACGGCGAGATCGTGGCGGCGGTGGTGCTGGCCGCGGACCGCAACGCGGTGCGCGCCATGCTCCCGAGCGGCGAGACGATCGACATCACCGGCAACGGCCTGCGCTTCGCGGCGGGCGCGCTGCCGGCCGGCGCGAAGGACAAGGAGCGGGCCCGCATCCGCCGGGGATCGGTGATCCGCCTCGTGCGCCAGGACGAGACATCCGGCAAGGAAGGCAAGGCGGCGCCCGCCTGGCAGATCACGCAGCTGCCGCAGGTCGAGGGTGCGCTGGTGTCGCTCACGCCGCAGGACGGCGCAATGCGCGCGCTGGTCGGCGGCTTCGATTTCAACAAGAACAAGTTCAATCACGTCACGCAGGCCTGGCGCCAGCCGGGGTCGAGCTTCAAGCCCTTCATCTATTCGGCCTCGCTCGAACAGGGCCTCGGGCCGGCGACGCTGATCGACGATGCGCCGCTCTTCTTCCCGGCGCCGGCGGGCGGCAAGGCCTGGGCGCCCAAGAACTACGGCGGCAGTTTCGATGGCCCGATGACGATGCGCACCGCGCTGATGAAGTCGAAGAACCTCGTCACCGTGCGGATCATGCAGCATATCGGGCCGAAGTACGCGCAGGACTATGTCACGCGTTTCGGCTTCGACGCGGACAAACAGCCCGCGTATCTGCCGATGGCGCTGGGCGCGGGCCTGGTGACGCCGCTGCAGATGGCGAGCGGCTATTCGGTATTCGCCAACGGCGGCTACCGCGTCAACCCCTATCTCATCGCCGAAATCACCGACATCAACGGCGCGGTGGTCTCGCGCGCGCAGCCGCTGGTGGCCGACGCGAACGCGCCACGCGTCATCACCGCGCCGAACGACTACATCATGTACAGCCTGCTGCACGACGTGGCGACGCGCGGCACCGGCGCCCGCACGAACGTGCTCAAGCGCGGCGACCTGGCCGGCAAGACCGGCACCACCAATGATTCGCGCGACGCCTGGTTTGCCGGCTATCAGCGCTCGCTGGTCGCGGTGGCATGGATCGGCTACGATCAGCCGCGCTCGCTGGGCGACAAGGAAACCGGCGGCGGCATCGCGCTGCCGGTCTGGACGGACTACATGCGCCATGCGTTGAAAGGCGTGCCGGAATACAAACCGTCGGTGCCCGAAGGCGTCGCAACGCTGGGCGGCGAGCTATACCTGGCGGACAAGACACCCGGCGCGGGCTTCGTGGCGACGGTGGGCATCAGCCAGCCCAACGCGGAAGGCACGCCGGCGATCGACGACAGCGAGCGTCAGCAGGTGCTCGACATGTTCAGTACAGGCGGCAGCAGCGGCGGCAGCGGCGATGGTGCCGCCACGGGCGGCGACGGCACCACCGGCGCCGGCGCGGGGCTCTGAGGCGCGGGGCTCTGAGGCGCGGGGCTCTGAGGCGCGGGGCTCTGAGGCGCGGGGCTCTGAGGCGCGGGGCTCTGAGGCGCGGGGCTCTGAGGCGCGGGTGGCGGGCGCCTCAACCCGCCGCCAGCACCACCGGTTCACCGGCATGCTCGCTCGCGGCGCGCGACAGCTCCGCGAACAGTTCGCTGGCGTCGCGCGTGTCGCGCCAGTACCGGCCGTCGTGGCGATAGTGGAAACCGCCGCTTTTCGAGGCCATCCAGACCTCGTGCATCGGCAACTGCAGGTTGACGATGATCTTCGCCCCGCTCTCGAACTCCAGCGTCAATACATTGCCGCTGCGCTCGCATTCGATGTCGGCGTCGGTGGTGTCGATGCCGCGCTCGATGGCGTCGAGCGTGGCTTCCGCGAGGGCCAGGTATTCCGTATCGGTCATGCTAAACTCCGCTGTTTGAAATCGGGCTTCCGCCATGCGAATCGTCTTGGACAACATTCTGCGTATCGGCCTGCGCCGCAGCGCGATTCTAGCGGCTTTCGCGCTGGCTGCCTGCGGTCAACGCGGTCCGCTGTATCTGCCCAAGGTGCCGCCTTTGCCGCCCCCGCCCGTCACCGCGACATCCGGCGCGTCCGGCGCGTCCGACAACACAGCCGATACCGCCGCGCCCGCATCGTCCCCGCGTGCCGCGCCAGCGAGTACCGCGCAATGACCGATACCGATTTCGAATACCGCGACGGCGCGCTGCACATCGAGCAACTGAGCGCGAGCGCGCTCGCCGAGCGCTTCGGCACGCCGCTCTACGTCTACTCGCGCGCGGCGCTGACGCGCGCGTACGAGGCGTATGCGCAGGCCTGCGCGGGCCGTCATGCGACCGTACACTACGCGATCAAGGCCAACAGCAATCTGGCGATCCTGAACGTGTTCGCGCGTCTGGGCGCCGGCTTCGACATCGTCTCCCGTGGCGAACTCGCGCGGGTGCTCGCCGCCGGCGGCCGCGCCGACCAGGTCGTGTTCTCCGGCGTGGGCAAGACGGCGGATGAGATGCGCTTCGCGCTCGAGACCGGCGTCAAATGCTTCAACGTCGAATCGATTCCCGAACTCGCCCGCCTGCAGGACGTCGCCGCCGCCGCGGGCAAGCGCGCGCCGGTATCGCTGCGCGTCAATCCGGACGTCGACGCGAAGACCCATCCCTATATCTCCACCGGGCTGAAGGGCAACAAGTTCGGCATCGCCTTTCACGAGGCGCGCGCCGCCTACCGCAGCGCGGCGGCGATGCCGAACCTGGACGTGGTCGGCATCGATTGCCATATCGGCTCGCAGATCACCGAGGTCATGCCCTACCTGGACGCGCTCGACAAACTCATCGAACTCGTCACGGCGATCGAAGGGGACGGCGCGCGCATCGCGCATATCGACGTCGGTGGCGGCCTCGGCATCCGCTATGATGACGAGACGCCGCCCGAGATCGGCATGTTCGTCACGAAGCTGCTCGATCATCTGGCCGAACGCGGCCAGGGTCACCGCGAGGTCGTCTTCGAACCGGGCCGCTCGCTGGTGGGCAATGCCGGCGTCCTGCTCACGCGCATCGAGTATCTGAAGCCGGGCGAGACGAAGAATTTCGCGATCGTCGACGCGGCGATGAACGACCTCGCGCGCCCGGCGATGTACCAGGCCTACCATGCGATCGACGCCGTGGTGCGGCGCGACGTCGCGCCCAGCGTCTACGATGTGGTGGGGCCGGTCTGCGAAAGCGGCGACTGGCTCGGGCGCGACCGCACGCTCGCCGTGGCCGCCGGCGACCTGCTGGCGGTGGGCTCGGCGGGCGCCTATGGTTTCGCGATGAGTTCCAACTACAATACGCGGACCCGCGCGGCCGAGGTCCTGGTCGATGGCGACCACGTGCACCTGGCCCGCCAACGCGAGACGGTCGAGGCGCTGTTCGCCAACGAGCGCATCCTGGAGCGATAGTCGTTCGGGGCGCGCGCGGCTGCGCTACCGCGGCCGCGTCGCCACGCGACGTTTCTCCGCCGTGGTCTTCAGCGTCCATACCACCCGGAACGCCAGCAGCACCGCGACCACCGCGACATAGATCTTCGGTTCGAAAAGATCGTTCTTTCCCGCCTTCATCCACCAGAAGTGCAGCAAGGCGAGGCCCGCGGCCAGATAGATGAGCCGGTGCAGCGTCTGCCAGTGGCGTCCGAGCCGGCGCACTGCCGCCTTCGGCGACGTCAGGGCAAGCAGCAGCAGCAGCACGAACGCGCCAAAGCCCACCATGATGAACGGCCGCCGCCATACATCGTGCAGCATCGCGCCGAAATTCCAGCCCTGGTCGAACCACAGATAGATGACGAAGTGCAACAGCGCGTAGAAAAAAGCGAAGAGCCCGATCATCCGGCGCAGGCGGATCAGCCAGTTCGCCCCTGTCAGACGGCGCAGCGGCGTCACCGCCAGCGTGACGCACAGGATCACCAGTGCCCAGGTGCCCGTCGAAAACGTGACGAACTGGACGGGATTGGCGCTCAGCCGGTCCGTGAAGCCGAAGAACACCAGGCGCGCCAGCGGATACAGACCCGCCAGGAACACCAGCGGCTTGATGATGCGCAGGCGCGTGTCGAGCGCGCTCGGCGCACGCTTGCTCGCCTGGGGCCTGATCTGCTGTGCCATGCGGTACGCCCCTGTATTCGCTAGTAGTTCTTCCGCAGATCCATGCCCGTGTAGAGCGACGCGACCTGCGCGCCATAGCCGTTGTACATCAGGGTCGGGCGCTTCGGCGTAAACAGACCGCCCTCGCCGATCCGGCGCTCGGTGGCCTGGCTCCAGCGGGGATGATCGACCTGCGGATTGACGTTCGAGTAGAAGCCGTATTCGCTGGGCGCATAGCGGTTCCACGACGTGGGCGGCTGCGCATCGACGAAACGGATCCGCACGATCGATTTCGCGCTCTTGAAACCATACTTCCAGGGCACCACGACGCGCACGGGCGCGCCATCCTGCTTGGGCAGCACTTCGCCGTACAGGCCCATCGTCAGCAGCGTCAGCGGGTTCATCGCCTCGTCCATGCGCAGGCCCTCCGTATAAGGCCACTGGATGATCGGCGAACTCAGACCGGGCATCTGCTTAGGGTCGTCGAGCGTCAGGAACTGCACGTATTTCGCGTTGCCGGTCGGTCCCACGCGCTTGATCAGATCGGCCAGCGGATAGCCGATCCACGGAATCACCATCGACCAGCCCTCGACGCAGCGCATCCGATACACCCGCTCCTCGAGCGGCGCGAGCTTGAGCAGCGCATCGATGTCGTAGACGCCCGGATGCGCAACCGCCCCTTCGACCGTGACCTGCCAGGGGCGGGTCTGCAGCGTGTGGGCATTGCGCGCCGGGTCGCTTTTGTCGGTGCCGAACTCGTAGAAATTGTTGTAGGTCGTGACGTCCTTGTACGGCGTCAGGGCGTCGCTCAGCCTGTATGCCGGATTCGACTGCGCCGCGAGCTTTTGCGCACCGGTGTTACCGGGCGCGGCGGTCTCGGCGAACGCCCCTGCCGGCAGCAGCGCGCCGGCACCCAGCGCACCGGCCATCTGCATCAGGCGCCGCCGGTCGCGAAACACCGCCTCGGGGGTGATGTCGCCATGGGGAATCGTGTCCCCGAGAAGATCCTTCGAACGCTGGCTCGCCATACACTGCTCCTTCACCGGAAAGCGCAGGCGCACCCCACTTGGCGCCGCCCGCTTCTTTCTCCAGCTTACCTCAGCCGGAAAGCGCGTGCCCACGCACGGGAACGCGCGTGGGTGAACTTACAACGTCCCGTAACTGTGCAGGCCCGAGAGGAACATGTTGACGCCGAGGAAGGCGAACGTCGTGACCAGCAACCCGGTGAGCGCCCACCATGCCGCCACCGATCCGCGCAGCCCTTTCATCAGGCGCATGTGCAGCCATGCAGCGTAGTTCAGCCAGACGATCAGCGCCCAGGTTTCCTTCGGGTCCCAGCTCCAGTACCCGCCCCAGGCTTGCGCGGCCCACAGCGCGCCGAGGATGGTGGCGATCGTGAAAAAGGTGAAGCCGATCGCGATGGATTTGTACATCAGGTCGTCGAGCACCTCGAACGACGGCAGACGGTCCGCCAGGAAGCCGCGCTCCTTGGCGAGCCAGGCCACCGAAACCATCGCCGAAAGCGCGAACGAGCCATAGCCGATGAAATTCGCCGGCACGTGGATTTTCATCCACCAGCTTTGCAGCGCCGGCACCAGCGGCTGGATCTGTTGCGCGTCGCGGGCGACCGAATACCACATCAGGAAACCCACCGCCGCCGAGATCACCAACAGCACGAAGGCACCCAGCGCACGTGTACGGTACAGGCTCTCGTAGTACAGGTAGAACACCGAGGTGATCATGCAGAACAGCACGAAAACCTCGTACAGGTTCGAGATCGGGATGTGCCCGACGTCGCTGCCGATCAGATAGGACTCGTACCAGCGCACCATCATGCCGGTGAAGCCCATCAGCACCGCGGTCCAGCACAGGCGCGAGGCGATCGCATACGACGACGACGAACGAAACAACAGCCCCAGCCAGTAAAACAGCGTCGACAGCACCAGCAGCGCGCTCATCCACAGGATCGCCGACTGGCTCGACAGGAAATACTTGAGCAGGAAGGCGTGGTCCGCGCGCGCGAGGTCATGGTGGTAGAGCTGGATGGCGAGCAGCGCCAGCACGGCAATGCCGACCATCAGCGCGCGCACCGGCTTCCAGAACCAGCCGAGCAAGGCGAACACGGGCACGGCCCCGAGCATGACCGCCTTGTCGTAGTAGTTCATGTACGCGCCATAGCGCGACAGCGAGAACGCCGCGCCCGCCACCAGCAGCAGGCCGAACACCAGATCCAGCGGAGAGAGCCGCTTCAGGAAGGCGTCGCGGGCGTAGGGAACCGGATCGGATGGGGAATGGGAAGCCATGACGTTATCCTGGGGTGTCGCGATATGCGGTATCGCGAGAAGACGCGCCGTCGTCCGGCCCGTGCGCCGCGCTCGGCTGCGCGGTTTGCCGGACGGCGTCGCGCATCCGCGTAAACTCTTTCTCGAACTCGAGCGTCTTGCGTGCGGCGGACATGGCCATCAGGACGTGGGTGCCGGTTCCCGCCGGGCGGATCCAGAACCAGACCCGGCGCTCCCGCACATAGAACATCGCGAAGATGCCGAGGACCAGCAGGAAGCTGCCAAGATACACGATATTTTCGCCCGGCGCGCGCGTCAACTGGAACACCGAGGCCTGGATCTGCTTGAAGTTGTCGAGCTGTAGGAAGACCGGCGCACCGTAGTAGAAACTGTCCGACAAGGCATTGATGCCTGTCTGAACGAAGCGGCTGTTTTCGGCGTTGGCAGGCAGCGGCGCATCGCCCGCGCGTACCCGCGCGATCTGCCACAGATCCCAGATACTCCCCTCCAGCATGCGCAGCAGCAGTCCGGCGGCCTTCTCGCGATCGGCCGCGGGTACCGATTGCCCGATGAAATCCGCGATCGCGGGGAAGCCGCCATTCGCCGTGCCCTTGCCCGCCGCGTTGCCGGGCTGATCGCCCGCGAAGAGGTCCAGCACCCGCAGCGCGCTTTGTTCGAGATTGCCGCTCAGCGCGGCATTGCCGGCGAGCGAACGCTGCGCGAAGGCCTTCGCCGCCGCCGCGCGCAACGCCGGGTCCTGGAGCGCCGCGCGCACCCGCATCCATTGCCGTACCGACCCCTCGTTGTCCGCGGGAATGCGCAGATAGCGGAACGGATCGTCCGGCTGGCTGCGCACGCCGGCCAGGAACATCTGCTCACCGTCGATCAGCGTGGGCACCATGTAGTTGTTGTATTCACGCGCCTGACCCGACTGGTCGCGGATCTTGTATTGCAGCGAAGGCCCGATATTGTGCAGGTTCTGCGGCCGCGAAGTCTTCGCGCCCGAGCCGAGGCGTTCGTCGAACGACTCCTTCAGGCTTGATTTCGCCACGCCGCGTGCATCCTGCTGGCCGCTGCCATTCGTCATGTTCTCGACGTTGATCGCGCGGAAGTTCGCGAATTCGATGGTGTCGCCATCCGGCAACTTCGCGGTGCCGCCGATCTTGCCCTTGAACGGCGTGGCCGCCGAGGTCGCGCCGCTCATCGGGTAGGCGCTTACGTCCAGTTGCGTGCCGCCGTCCTCGAAACTGGACTGGTAGATCGAGACGCCGTCGTACGTGAAGGGCTTGTTCACCTCGACGCGCGCCGCCGTGCGCTTGCCGGTCTCGCGGTCGATCACGACGATATCGCTGGCGAACAGCTTGGGCATGCCCGTCGAGTAGTAGTCGACGATGAATTTGTTGAGCTGGATCGAAAACGGCAGGTTCTGCAACAGCGTGCCATCCTTCTCGTTGAGAATCGCGGTCGACACGTACTGCCCTTCCGGAACCCATGCATAGCCGCGAAAGCTCGGATTGCTGGAAGACAGCCGGTGCTCGTCGCCGATGCTCGCCAGCGGCGCGTTGCCGACCACGGGCGACTTGCCGAGCAGCCAGACCTGCGCGCGGATCACCAGCCCGCTGTCCAGCAGGCCGCCGAGGCAGATCACGACGATGGCGAGATGCGCGAAGATATAGCCGATGCGGCTGAATTCGCCGCGCTTGGCCACGATCAGCGTCGCGCCGTCATGCGCGCGGACCGCGCTGACCGTATTACCCGCCGTACCCGTGCTGCTGTCCTGCAAATCCGCGCCGGCGCGGGTGCGCGAGCGGTAGCCGGCACGCGCGAGCAAGCCGACCAGCGCCTTGACCGCGTCGTCCTGGCCCATCGCGCTCGCATATTCGTCGCGATGACCGAAGGAACGCAGGCTGCTCTCGCGCACCTTGTCCTTCCAGCTGCGCGCATCGGCGATCATCTTCGGCCCATTGCGCGTGACGCACAGCGACACCGAGATGATCAGGAACGTGAGTATCAGCATGAACCACCACGCGCTGTACACGTTGTACATGTCCAGCGAGCGGAAGATGTCCGCCCAGAACGGGCCGAACTGATTGACGTAATTCGGGTAGGGGTCGCTTTGCTTGATGACCGTGCCGATGATGCTGGCGATCGCGAGAATCACGAGCAGCGAGATCGCGAAGCGCATCGAGGCGAAGAGGTCGAGGAGACTGCGGCGAATCTGCTCGAAGCGGGAATGCGCGACGCGTGCTGGGGTGGAACTCATTCAAACTCCGCGAGGCAAACAAGCGGCCGTGCCGTGGACGGATCCCGTCGTCGGACCCAATGGACGAATCTCGCATGGGGACCCGCGTACGGAACCTGCATGCGGACCCTCTGCGGGCGAACCCATCCGGCAGCGGTCGGGGTGGCGATGGATTTCGCGGGCAGCCCCTTGAAGCGGGCATATTGTACAATAAAGTCCCTTTTGCCCTTGCCAGTGCCGTCAAGGGCGTGCCGCGCGCGTCGCCACCGATGGCGCGACCTTCTCCGGCCCGCGCATGCGCTCCGCCGGACAGGGCCTTCCCGGCCCGGGGTGATCCGCTCTGCCGCGGCAATATGCCGCAGGCCCCATGTTCATTTTCGACCCTTCCAGGCCTTCGGCCCGGTTGACATATTCAACAGGCGCTAGCCCACACATGTCCTTTCTGCTCCACCAGGCGCGTTTCTTCACGACCGTCAATCATCTGCGCGACCTGCCGCCCACGCCGCAGCCCGAGGTCGCCTTCGCGGGACGGTCGAACGCGGGCAAATCGAGCGCGATCAATGTGCTGTGCAATCAACGCCGCCTGGCGTTCGCGAGCAAGACCCCGGGGCGCACGCAGCACATCAATTATTTCGAGGTCGGCCCCCAGGACGAGCGCGCCGGCTTCGTGGTCGACCTGCCGGGCTACGGCTACGCGCAGGTCCCGGGTGCGGCCAAAGCGCACTGGGAGGCGCTGCTGAGCAGTTACATGAAACTGCGTCCCCAGCTCAACGGCCTGATCCTCGTGATGGATGCGCGCCGCCCCTGCACCGATCTCGACGTCACGATGCTCGACTGGTTTGCTCCCACCGGCAAGCCGATCCACATGCTGTTGACCAAGGCCGACAAGCTGAACCGTCAGGAGAGCACGCTGGCGCTGCGCAAGACGCGCACGCTGATCGACCGCTACAACGCGGCCACGGGCGAGGAGCAGTTGAGCGTGCAGCTGTTCTCGATGCTCAAGCGCGTCGGCCTAGAAGAAGCGCACGCCAAGATCGAAAGCTGGATCGTTCCCGGCGACACCGTGACGCCGCCCCCGAACGATGCGGCCGGCGCGGCGCAGGCGCCGGATGTCGGCGCAGCCGGCGCTCCCGCGGCCTGAGACGCGAGCACCGGCAGCGGGCACGGCACGAGGCTCTCCGTTATGATGGGCGCTTGTTCCGACTGAATGCGGGTCGCCGATTGCCGTGCGCAGCGCGGCAGTTCACACGGCAACGCCCGTGGCGGCGACTTCATGAATGCCTCTCGCACGCGAGAGGCGACTGCCCTTCCCTGCCGACTTCGCTCATGTCCACTTATCCGAATTTCCGCCCGCGCCGCATGCGCCGCGACGACTTCTCGCGCCGTCTGATGCGCGAGAACGTGCTGACGACCAATGACCTGATCTATCCGGTCTTCATCATGGAAGGCCAGAACCAGCGTCAGGCGGTGGCGTCGATGCCCGGCGTCGAGCGCGTCTCGGTCGATCTCCTGATGCAGGTCGCGGAAGAATGCCTGCGCCTCAAGGTACCGGTCATCTCGCTGTTCCCGGTCATCGAACCGTCGCTGAAAACGCCGGACGGCATCGCCGCGACCCGCGCCGACGGGCTGATCCCGCGCGCGGTGCGCGAGTTGAAGAAGCATTTTCCCGAACTGGGCGTACTGACCGACGTCGCCCTCGACCCCTACACGAGCCATGGTCTCGACGGCGTGCTCGACGCCAGCGGCTACGTACTGAACGACCCGACGATCGACATCCTGATCGAACAGGCGCGCACGCACGCCGAAGCGGGTGTCGACATCGTCGCGCCGTCCGACATGATGGATGGCCGGATCGCCGCGATTCGCGAAATGCTGGAGGAAGGCGGCCATGAATACACCCGCATCATGGCCTACGCCGCGAAATTCGCCTCGGCCTTCTACGGCCCCTTCCGCGATGCGGTCGGTTCGGCGAGCAATCTGGGCAAGAGCGACAAGATGACGTTCCAGATGGATCCGTCGAACAGCGACGAAGCCATGCGGGAAGTGGCGCTCGATATCGGCGAGGGCGCGGACATGGTGATGGTCAAGCCCGGCATGCCGTATCTGGACATCGTGCGCCGGGTAAAGGACGAATTCCGCTTTCCGACCTATGTCTATCAGGTCAGCGGCGAATACGCGATGCTGAAGGCCGCCGCGCAAAACGGCTGGCTCGATCACGACCGGGTCGTGCTGGAATCCCTGCTGGCGTTCAAACGCGCCGGCGCGGACGGCATCCTCACCTACTTCGCGCTGGACGCCGCGCGGCTGCTGCGCGCGAACGCCTGAGCGGCACGCGCCCGACACCGGAGCGGGGTCGGGTATCGGGTATCGGACGCCAGGTATTTGGCGCCAGATGTCCGATGTCAGGCGCCGGGCTCGACGGCCGGCTTCGTGGCGCCGGCGGCCTCCAGCGCATGCGTCAGCGTCGCCGCAAAACGTTCGGCCGGTTGATAGCCGACCATCCGCAGCTGTGCGATCTCCCTGCCTTGCGCATCGAAGAAAATCACCGCCGGCGGCCCGAACAGACCGAAACGCTGCATCAGCGCCTTGTCGTCCGCGCGATTATGGGTCACGTCGGCCTCCAGCCGCGCAAAGCGCGAGAGCAGTGCCTGCACTTTCGGAACCGGAAAGACGAAGCGCTCCATCTCGACGCAACTCGTGCACCAGTCGGCATGAAAGAAGAGCATCGATGGCCGTCCCGCACTCGCCGTCGCTGCGTCGAGTTCCGCCAGCGTGCGCACCGGGGCGAACGGGGTGTTCGCGTCGGCCGGTTGCGCGCCCGCCGCGCCGCCGGATTCGTTTCCGCCGATAGCGTTCGAGAACACCGCCAGCGGTCGCAACGGATCCCGGCCGCCGGCCGCCGCGCCCAGCACCAACGCCAGTGCGAACGCCAGAACCACCATCCCCAGCGCCCGTCCCAGCGGACGCCACGCTGCCACACGCGGTCCGCTCGCACCGGCAAGGGGCGCGAACGTACCCAGTTCGAACGCCAGCAGCGCCGCGACCAGCGCCCAAGCCAGCAAGCCGAGGCCTGCCGGCAGGATCGGCGTGACGATCCAGACCGCGGCGCCGAACAGCACGACGCCGAACGCCCGCTTCACGCTCTCCATCCAGGCGCCCGCGCGCGGCAGCAGCGTGCCCGCCCCCACGCCGACGATCAACAGTGGCACGCCGATGCCGAGCGCCATCACGAATAGCGACACCGCGCCGATCACCACGTCGCCGGTCTGGGCGATGAAGGCCAGCACGCCGAACAGCGGCGCGGTCATGCAGGCGCCAACGATCAGGGCCGACACCGCGCCCATCAGGAAAACGGCCAGCAGCTTGCCGCCCGACAACCGTTGCGCGACCCCGGATACGCGGTTCTGCCAGGCCGCCGGCACCTGCACCTCGTAACAGCCCATTTGCGACAGCGCGAACGCGATCAACAGTACCCCGAAGCCGCCCAGCACCCAGGGGTTCTGCAGCATCGCGCCGAGGCTCTGCCCCGCGAGCGCCGCCGCGACGCCGAACACGGTATAGACGATCGCCATGCCGAGTACATAGGCCAGGGACAGCGCGAAGCCACGCCGCCGCGTCAGGGTGGTGCCCTCGCCGAGGATGATCGACGACAGGATCGGGATCATCGGCAGCGAACAGGGCAGCAGACTGAGGGCCAGGCCAAGCACGAAGAAAATGCCCAGGATCGCAGGCAGGCTGCGTCCGCTCAACACCGAGGTGGCGTAGTCCTGGCTGTAAAAGCGGTCGAGCCCGGAGGAGGTGTCGGGCGATGGCGGGATCGACGCCGGGGCCGACAGGGCAGTCGACGAGGGGGCCGAAGACGGTGCCGACGCAGCGGCAGATGCACCGCGGGCCGGCGCGGCGGCGCGCAGCGCGTCACCGGCGACATGCACCCGATGCGTGATCGGCGGATAGCAGACGCCCTTGTCCGAGCAGCCCTGCGAGGTCACCGTCAGATCGAAAGGACCGTCGGCGTGATCCACCGGCAGGGTGATCGTGACCGCATGCCGATAGGTCTCGACCTCCTTGCCGAAGGTTTCGTCGAATTTGACTTCGCCCGTGGGCATGCGCGGCGTTCCCAGCCGAACGTCGTTGCCCGTCGCGGCGAACGCGAAGCGCTCGCGATACATGTAATAGCCCGCCGCGACCTGGTAGCGCAGGGTCACGGCGCCCGGCACCTCGTCGGATTGAAAGGCGAATGCGACGGCCGGGTCGAGAAAACCCTCGTCTGCGTGGGCGGGTGCCGCCAGCACGCAGGGCAACAGCAGCAGCGCCATCAACCAGGTGATGCAGCGATGCCAGACGGCACGGGCGACGCCGCGACGGCGGCGACATGCGAGAAGCGAAAGATCAACGTTCATTCAAACCCGGCGCCACGACGCCGCCCATGCAGATGGAATAACTTGCGGCCAAACGCCGCTCCGGCCGGCACAACAGATCGGCGGTGGACTGAAAACGCATGGTACCGGACGATGTGCGCGTCAACTTGCCGGTGACGCTAAGATCGAACACCTGCGCGATTTCCGACGCGCGCTGCAAAGAGACGCGTCCTTCCGTGCCATGGTGGACATAGCAGAACAGATTTGCCGTCGCTGTCGTCTGATCGAAGGCGGCGGGATGATCGATGCCCCGTTCATAATATGCGCCGGTCAGTCGTTTCTGCTCGTCGGGTCGCAGTCTCCGAGCGAAAGGATCGATCCAGAAAGCCTCCCCCGACGTGGCCCCGTTGAGGCGCAGCACCGCATGATCGAGCTGGTCGGCATGCCCCTTTTCGCCAACGAACGTCAGGATCTCGATGGGGTGTGGGTAGCCGAGTTCCGCGATGGCGCGTGCCGCGACGAATGCCATTTCACCGCAATTGCCGACGTCGTGGGCGAGCGCGGCGCGCGTCAGATTGAAAAAATCCGTTTGCGTATAGGCGTTCGCCGGGATACCCAGCACGCCGGCATCCTGCAGCATCGCGATCTGCCTTTTCAGAAGCCCGTCATCCAGCGCGCCGCGCAGCTTGGCGAGGGTGGGGCTATGCCGGATACGGCCTTCCATGTTGGCCAGGCCATAGTACCCGGCTTCGCGCGGGCCGACATGGGCAAGCGGACCGGCGGGCGCGGTATCGTGAACGTGCGACATGGCGGTGGCGGGCGTGGCGTCATGGACTTTCATGAATATGAATGCAGAGGCAGGCGGACGGAGGACGACCTCCGCAATATAGTCAGCCCGCCGCGCGTCGTCTGCCGGACCCGTCTTATTTCACACCCATGCGCCGGATCCATAAAAAAAGCCAGGCTTTGCCTGGCTTTCCGCATCGGCCGGACGATGACCGCACGCGCTGTCACTGTCCGGCGGTCGCGACGGCGATGCAATGCATCGCCGCGCGTTGACGTTTTACTCGTCGCCGCTCGTGTCGTCGACCGCTTCCGTGGTCTCCGGACGGTCCATCAGTTCGACGAAGGCCATCGGCGCATTGTCGCCGTGACGGAAGCCGAACTTCAGGATGCGCAGATAGCCGCCCGGACGGTTTGCGTAACGCGGGCCCAGCACTTCGAACAGCTTGGTGACCGAGTCCCGGTCGCGCAGGCGGTTGAAGGCCAGACGGCGATTCGCCAGGGTCGGGGTCTTGCCGAGCGTGATCAGCGGCTCGACGACGCGACGCAATTCCTTCGCCTTCGGCAGCGTGGTCTTGATCGCTTCGTGATGAATGATCGAGTTCGACATGTTGCGGAGCATGGCCAGACGGTGGCTGCTCGTGCGGTTCAGCTTACGCAAACCAGAACGATGACGCATGATGTTTTCCTTTGCTTCAGTCTTTTGCCGGCTCTTCTATCGCCCAGGGGCGCGGTCCGGTGAAATAGGGAATCGAATGGTGTGCCAGGGGCACGCGGCCCGCGTCTCACCTCGGTGACTTACATAAGACGGCGGGCCGGGAGCGATATTCTACCCGACCCGCCGTATACCGCAACGAGAACGACAATTACTTGTCGAGGCTCGACGGCGGCCAGTTCTCGAGCTTCATGCCGAGCGTGAGCCCACGCGAGAACAGCACTTCCTTGATTTCGGTCATCGACTTCTTACCGAGATTCGGGCACTTCAACAGCTCGTTCTCGGTGCGCTGGATCAGATCGCCGATGTAGTAGATATTCTCGGCCTTCAGACAGTTGGCCGAGCGCACCGTCAACTCGAGATCGTCCACCGGGCGCAGCAGGATCGGATCGATCTGCGGGGCGCGCGACGGCGCTTCCGCGGCGGTCTCGGTGCCTTCCAGCGCCGCGAACACCGACATCTGGTCGACGAGGATGCGCGCCGACTGGCGGATCGCTTCCTCGGGGGACAGCACGCCGTTGGTCTCGATATTCATCACCAGCTTATCGAGATCGGTGCGCTGCTCGACCCGGGCGGACTCGACCGAATAGCTGACGCGCTTCACCGGCGAGAACGACGCATCCAGGACGATGCGGCCGATGACCTTGGCCGTATCCTCGCCGTAGCGGCGCACATTGCCGGGCACATAGCCGCGGCCCTTCTCGACCTTGATCTGCACGTCGAGCTTGCCGCCCTTCGACAGATGCGCGATCACGTGGTTCGGGTTGATGACTTCGGCATCGTGCGGCAGCTCGATATCACCCGCCGTCACCACGCCCTCGCCGTCCTTGCGCAACGTCACCGTCACTTCATCACGGCTGTGGAGCTTGAAAACCACGCCCTTCAGATTCAGCAGCAGGTTGACCATGTCTTCCTGCACGCCATCCAACGTCGAATATTCGTGCACAATCCCGCCGATCGTGACTTCCGTCGGCGCGTAGCCCAGCATCGAGGACAACAGGACACGACGCAGCGCATTGCCCAAGGTGTGACCGTAGCCGCGTTCAAACGGCTCCATCACAACCTTGGCGTGGCTGTCGCCCAGCGACTCCACAGCGATGATCTTGGGCTTCAACAAACTGGTTTGCATAGGTTTTCCTCTTCAATACCCTCGGCTCGTTACACCGATAAGGCTGACTGGCGACAACCCGGAACGGCCGACGGCGCGAGCCCCGGGGCGCGCGCCGTCAGCCCTGCGATCAACGCGAATACAATTCGACGATCAGGCTTTCATTGATGTCGCCAGCAATGTCCGAACGCTCCGGCACTTGCTTGAACGTGCCTTGCAGATTCTTCGAATCCACCGACACCCACGCCGGGAAACCGCTCTGTTCCTGCAGCGACAGCGCTTCGAGAATACGCGTCTGCTTCTTCGACTGCTCGCGGATTTCGATGACGTCGCCGGCGCGCACTTGCTGCGACGGGATGTTCGACACCACACCGTTCACGGTGATGGCGCGATGGCTGACCAACTGGCGCGATTCTGCGCGGGTCGAGCCAAAGCCCATGCGGTAGACGACGTTGTCCAGACGGCCTTCCAGCAGCTGCAGCAGCGTCGCGCCGGTCGGGCCCTTGCGGCGGTCGGCTTCGGCGAAGTAACGGCGGAACTGGCGCTCGAGAATGCCGTAGATGCGCTTGACCTTCTGCTTTTCACGCAGTTGCAGACCGTAGTCCGACGTGCGCGCGCCCGACGTGCGGCCGTGCTGGCCGGGCTTGCTGTCGAGCTTGCACTTGTCGGCCAGCGAGCGGCGCGACGACAACAGGGACAGATCGGTGCCTTCCCGGCGGGAAAGCTTGGCTCTTGGGCCGGTATAACGTGCCACTTTGTATTCCTTCTTCAATAATCGTGCGGGGTCGTGGCGGGGCCAGACCGGACACGAGTCCGGGTCGTCATCGACGACATGCCAGACGGTGGGCTTATTTCAAAAACAGGCGAGCGCCGCGATGTCATGGCCTTCCCTGGGGAAAGCGGTGAACGCCGCTGCGGTCAACCGGTTTCTTCTTAGATCCGACGACGCTTCGGCGGACGGCAACCATTGTGCGGGATCGGAGTCACGTCGGAAATCTGCGTGATCTTGATACCCAGGCTGTGCAGCGCACGAACGGCCGACTCGCGACCCGGGCCTGGACCCTTGATGCGCACTTCGAGGTTCTTGACGCCGTATTCCATTGCGACGCGACCCGCGTTCTCGGCAGCCACCTGCGCTGCGAACGGCGTCGATTTGCGCGAGCCCTTGAAGCCCTGCCCGCCCGACGTCGCCCATGCCAGAGCATTGCCCTGACGATCGGTGATCGTGATGATCGTGTTGTTGAACGATGCGTGGACGCAAGCAACGCCCTCGGGGACGTTCTTCTTGACCTTCTTCCGTACGCGCTGCGCCGCGGAATTGTTCTGAGCCTTAGCCATGAGATTTTCCTGTGACTATGCGTTGCACTTACTTCTTCAGCGAAGCAGCGGCACGACGCGGGCCCTTGCGGGTGCGCGCGTTCGTGCGAGTACGTTGACCGTGAACGGGCAGGCCCTTACGGTGACGAATACCGCGGTAGCAACCCAGATCCATCAAACGCTTGATGTTCATCGTTACTTCACGACGCAGATCGCCTTCGACCGTGTACTGGCCGATCAGCGTCCGGATCTTTTCCTGATCGTCGTCGTTCAGCTCGCCGACCTTCTTCGAGAACGGCACATTGACCGCTTCGAGGATCTTGCGTGCGGTCGGACGGCCGATACCAAAAATCGCCGTCAAACCGATTTCGGCGTGCTTGTGATTAGGGATGTTAACCCCTGCAATACGAGCCATTATTCTTCCTCAACTGAGAGCTCAGACCCGACGCGAAGCGTCAGCCCTGGCGTTGCTTGTGGCGCTGATCGGAGCTGCAGATCACCCGCACAACGCCGTTGCGCTTGATCACTTTGCAGTTTCGGCACATACGCTTCACCGATGCCATTACCTTCATGATGTTACTCCCCTCGAAATCACTTCGCCCTGAACACGATCCGCGCTCAACGCATGGTCATGTTGCTGCCGCCCTTGAAATTCGCTTTCTTGAGCAACGATTCATATTGCTGCGACATCACGTACGACTGAACCTGCGCCATGAAGTCCATCGTGATCACCACGATGATCAGCAGGGACGTGCCGCCGAAATAGAACGGCACATTCCAGCGCAGGACCAGGAACTCGGGCAGCAGACAGACGAACACGATGTAGATCGCACCCGCCAGCGTCAAACGCGTCAAGATCCTGTCGATATACCGGGCAGTCTGATCCCCCGGGCGGATGCCTGGAACGAAGGCACCGCTTTTCTTCAGGTTGTCGGCCGTTTCCTTGCTGTTGAACACCAGTGCGGTGTAGAAAAAGCAGAAGAACACAATCGCCAACGCATACAGAATCACATACGGCGGCTGACCTGGCGCCAGTTTCGTGGCGACGTCGTGCAGCCAGGGCATCTTCGCGCTGAACCAGTTGGCGATCGTGGCCGGAAACAGGATGATCGACGAAGCGAAGATCGGCGGAATCACGCCGGCCATGTTCAGCTTCAACGGCAGGTGGGAAGACTGCCCACCATAGATCTTGTTTCCGACCTGGCGCTTCGCGTAGTTCACCAGGATCTTGCGCTGGCCGCGTTCGATGAACACCACCAGATACGTCACGCCGGCAATCAATACGACCACGATAATGGCCGAGATGATACTCATCGATCCGGTTCGCACCAGTTCGAACAGCCCCGCCACCGCGTTCGGCAAGCCTGCCGCGATACCCGCGAAAATGATGATCGAGATACCGTTGCCCAGTCCGCGCTCGGTGATCTGCTCACCCAGCCACATCAGGAACATCGTGCCGGTCACCAGCGTCACCACCGTCGTCAGGCGGAACGCGATGCCCGGATCGATCACCAACCCCGGCTGACTGCTCAGCGCGACGGCAATACCGAACGCCTGGAAGGTGGCCAGCAGCACGGTGAAATACCGCGTGTACTGGGTCATCTTCCGCTGCCCCGCCTGTCCTTCCTTCTTCAGCGCCTCCAGCTGCGGAGAAACGATCCCCAGCAGCTGCATGATGATCGACGCCGAGATGTACGGCATGATGCCCAATGCGAACACCGAAAAGCGCGACAGCGCGCCACCGGAGAACATATTGAACATCCCCAGAATACCGCCCGCCTGGCTCTGGAAAAGCTTAGCCAACTGGTCGGGGTCGATACCCGGCACCGGAATGTGGGCGCCGATGCGATAGACGATCAGTGCCAGCAGCAGAAAAATCAGCCGCCGGCGCAGATCGCCATACTTCGGTGCGGTCTTTCCGGTTTTAGCAAGAGTCGGGCTGGTGGCCAAAACCTTCTCCGAGGCAGATGCAGTGTCGCGAACGACCCTGCTTACTCGCTAATCGAACCGCCGGCGGCTTCGATGGCAGCCCGCGCACCCTTGGTGGCGGTGATGCCCTTCAGCACAACCTTGCGTTGCAGTTCGCCGGTTGCAATGACCTTCACGCTGCGGATCATTTGCGTCACCAGCTTGGCCTTCTTCAGCGCGATCAGGTCGACTTCGTCGAGCCCGAGCTTTTCCAGATCGCCGAGGCGAACTTCGCCAACGAATTCCTTCGTCAGCGACGAAAAACCACGCTTCGGAAGACGGCGCTGCAGTGGCATCTGACCGCCTTCGAAACCGACTTTATGAAAGCCGCCCGAACGCGATTTCTGACCCTTGTGACCGCGACCGGCGGTCTTGCCCAGGCCCGAGCCGATACCGCGGCCAACGCGGCGCTTGGCATGGGTGGAGCCTTCTGCGGGCTTGATGGTATTGAGTTGCATAGTCTGTTCCCTGGCCTTATCAGCCAATGACTTTCACAAGGTACGAAACCTTGTTGATCATGCCGCGCACGGCAGGCGTGTCCTGCAGCTCGCTGACCGAATTGACGCGACGCAGGCCGAGACCGCGAACGGTCCCACGATGCGTTTCGCGCGTGCCGATCAAGCTCTTGACGAGCTGAACCTTGATGGTCTTATCTGACATGTGGGCAGCTCCTTAACCGAGAATGTCTTCGACGGTTTTGCCACGCTTCGCCGCGATGTCCGCCGGGGTGCTTTGCTTGCGCAGGCACTCGAGCGTCGCACGAATCATGTTGTACGGATTCGACGAACCATGGCTCTTCGCGACGACATCACGCAAGCCAAGCACTTCGAACAGCGGGCGCATCGGGCCGCCGGCGATCACGCCGGTACCTTCCTTCGCGGGCAGCAGGATCACGCTGGCAGCACCGTAGCGGCTGCTGACTTCGTGATGCAGCGTATTGCCCTTGAGCGACACCTTGAACATGTTGCGACGACCGTTTTCCATCGCCTTCTGCATGGCGGCAGGCACTTCCTTCGCCTTGCCCTTGCCCATGCCGACGCGACCGTCACCGTCACCAACGACGGCCACGACCGAAAACGACATCACGCGGCCGCCCTTGGCAACCTTGGTCGTCCGGACGACGGCGATCGGCTTCTCGAGGAGGCCGTCTTCGCTTTCTGTCTGGGCGCGCGATTGAATTTTTGCCATGACGATTCCTTAGAACTTGAGCCCGGCTTCACGGGCGGCGTCGGCGAGAGCCTTGACGCGACCGTGATACCGGAAACCGGAGCGATCGAACGCGACCGACTCGACGCCCGCGGCTTTCGCACGTTCTGCGATGCGCTGACCGATCAGGGTCGCTGCGGCGACGTTGCCACCCTTGCCGGACTTGTCGGCAAGTTCCGTACGCATTTCGGCTTCCACGGTCGAGGCGCTCGCCAGCACTTGCGTGCCGCACGGCGAGAACACCTGCGCGTAGATATGCGTGTTGGTACGGTGCACGGCCAGGCGGTGAACGCCGCGTTCGGCGATCAGGATGCGGGTCTTGCGGGCGCGACGCGCACGAGATTGTTTTTTATCCATGGTGGGCACCTTTACTTCTTCTTGGTTTCCTTGAGGATCACAACCTCGTCGGAATACCGTACGCCCTTGCCCTTGTAGGGCTCCGGCTGACGGTAACCGCGAACCTTAGCGGCTTCCTGTCCGACGTGTTGCTTATTGACCCCCTTGATGACGATCTCGGTCTGCGTCGGCGTTGCCGCCGTCACGCCAGCCGGCAACTGATGCACGACCGGATGCGAGAAACCCAGCGACAGATTGATCTTGTCGCCTTGCGCCTGCGCACGATAACCCACGCCCACCAGGGTCAGCTTGCGCTCGAAACCCTTGGTGACGCCGATGACCGCGTTGTTGATCAGTGCACGCACCGTTCCGGACAACGCATTGGCTTCGCGACTCTCGTCGACCGGCTCGAACTTCAGCGTGCCGTTGTCGTTCACGATCTTGACGAGCGGCTGTACGCGCTCGGTGACCGAACCCAGCGGTCCCTTGACGACGATCTGATCGTCGCCAATCGTGATTTCCGCGCCTTGCGGCAGCGTGATCGGGCTTTTACCTACTCGAGACATGTTCTCTCCCTGGCGTCAGGCGACGTAGCAGATGACTTCACCGCCAACGCCAGCGGCGCGGGCTGCACGATCGGTCATCACACCACGCGGAGTGGAAACAATGGCGACACCCAGGCCGTTCATCACGCGCGGAATGTCGTCGCTTCCCCGGTACACGCGCAGACCCGGCTTCGACACGCGTTCAATGCGCTCGATGACCGGACGGCCGGCGTGGTACTTCAGGGTGATATTCAACGATGCCTTTGCACCGTCGGTCGTCACTGCGAAGTCTTCGACATAACCTTCGTCCTTCAGGACTTTGGCGATCGCGACCTTCAGCTTCGACGACGGCATCACAACCGCAACTTTCCCGACAGCATGCGCGTTGCGCAAACGGGTCAGCATATCGGCGATAGGATCACTCATACTCATAACGTTTCTCCTATTACCAGCTGGCCTTGGTCAGGCCGGGGATTTCGCCGCGGAAAGCGATTTCGCGCAGCTTGTTCCGGCCAAGGCCGAATTTGCGGAACGTACCGCGCGGGCGACCAGTGATCGCGCAACGGTTACGCTTGCGCGTCGGGTTCGAGTTGCGCGGCAGCTGCTGCAGCGCCAGGCGTGCTTCATAACGCTCTTCGTCCGACTTGCTGGTGTCGTCGATGGTCGCTTTCAGCGACAAACGCTTGGCGGAGAACTTTTCAGCCAGACGTGCCCGCTTTTTCTCACGTTCGATCAGTGCCAGTTTAGCCACATTAACCTCAGTTTCTGAACGGGAATTTGAAGCTGGCGAGCAGTGCCTTGGCTTCTTCGTCGGTCTTCGCGGTCGTCGTGATGCTGATGTTCAGCCCACGCAGCGCGTCGATCTTCTCGTATTCGATTTCGGGGAAAATGATCTGCTCTTTCACCCCGATGTTGTAGTTGCCACGGCCGTCGAATGCACGACCCGAGATGCCGCGGAAATCGCGCACCCGGGGCAACGCGACCGTCACGAAACGGTCGAGGAATTCGTACATATGCGCCTGGCGCAGCGTCACCATCGCGCCGACCGGATACAGTTCGCGGATCTTGAAGCCCGCGATTGCCTTCCGTGCCTTCGTGACGACCGGCTTCTGGCCGGCAATCTTGGTCAGGTCGCCCACGGCGTGTTCGATCACTTTCTTGTCGGCAACCGCTTCGCCAAGACCCATGTTCAGGGTGATCTTGACCAGGCGCGGCACTTCCATGACCGACTTGTAACCGAACTTCTCGATCAGCTCGGGAACAACCTTCTCTTTATAAAACTCTTGCAAACGAGACATTTGTCACTCCAGAGCGTCAGGCAGCGATCGTCGCACCGGTCGTTTTCAGGAAGCGCAGTTTCTTGCCGTCCTCGACCTTGATGCCCACACGCGACGGCTTGCCGTTCGCATCAACCAGTGCCACATTCGACAATTGCAGCGGCATCGACTTGGCTTCTACGCCACCGGTCGTGCCCTTCATCGGATTCGGCTTCACATGCTTCTTGACGAGGTTCAGGCCCTCGACGAGGACGAAATCACCGTCGACGGACAGCACGGTACCGCGCTTGTTCTTGTCTTTTCCGGTGATGACGATGACCTCGTCACCTTTGCGAATCTTTTTCATCGCGGCTCCTTACAGCACTTCCGGCGCCAACGAAACGATCTTCATGAAGCGTTCGCTGCGCAGCTCACGCGTCACCGGCCCGAAGATGCGGGTCCCGATCGGTTCGAGCTTGTTATTCAAAAGCACGGCGGCATTGCCGTCGAACTTGATCAGCGAGCCGTCTGGACGACGCACGCCTTTGGCCGTACGCACCACAACTGCGTTGTAAATTTCGCCTTTCTTGACGCGTCCACGCGGGGTAGCTTCCTTCACGCTAACCTTGATGACATCGCCAATACCGGCGTAACGCCGCCTGGAGCCGCCTAGCACCTTGATGCACAGCACTTCACGTGCACCGGTGTTGTCGGCCACTTCAAGCCGAGTTTCGGTCTGGATCATGATTTAACTTTTCCCAACTTAATCCGGCAACGCCACCATGGCGCAATCGGTCAGTCTTGGTCCCGTCAGCTTGTCGGCTGTTTGGGCGTGAACGGCAGGCGACAGCTGTAGGACCACCATCGCCTTGATGCTTTCCCGTCCGCCAAAGTCTTCGGAGAACCCGAAAACGCATGGTTGAGCGGCATCAAAACGCCCGATAGGGCGAATCCAAAATGAAGCAAAGAGGACGAGTATAGCCTGTATCCCGGCTTTGTGCAAGACCTGTATATGAACTTGCGAGGCAGGAGCGCGCTGAACGCTGTCGATTTGGTTTTGCCTGGGAGGCGTCTGTACGCTTTCTTCCATGAAATTCCAGCCGGCCCGGCTTTGGACGAGTGCATAGTATTCAAGAAAACGTCATGTTCCCACGCATATCGCCTCTTTCCCCGCCTGTCCTACCCCCGGCATTCGGTGATGCGCCAAGCGCGGTCGGCTTCGGCGCCGGCGTCGGTGCCGGCGCAACCCCGGCGGTTTCCCAGCCCGCACCCTTGGCGCCATCGGCAGGCCTCGACGAGGGCATGCGCGAGACGCCAGCCGCGGATGCGGCCCGCCATGCGCACGTCGACCCCGAAACGGCCGCCGCGCGTCAATTTTGGCTGCCCGCCGATGCCTGGTCGTCCATCGGCGAGTTCCTGTCGCGTCAAGACGTGCTGAACCTGCGTACGCTCAGCCGGGAAATGAGAGCGGTCGCAGACGAGTCTGTCCGGCACGTGAAGATTCCGCCCGAAGCACTACCGGACTTCATCGACTCCGACAGTTTCAAAAGCGTCACGACGCTGGACGTCAGCCTGCTGGATCGAGCAGCACTCGGCGTATTGACGGCGCACCTGATGGCGCACCCGCGCCCGGAGATGACGATGCATCTCGATGCGAGGCGCACGGGGGTGAACACGGCAACGCTCGCCGGCCTGAGCGCGTTGTCGCTCGGGGGACTCGTACTCAAACTCCATTCGGCCAGCTCCGACGAACTGGATACGCTCGCCGCGTGCGGCTACCCGCTCGATCTGACTCCGGGTTGCGTCACGCGCGAGGCGCTCATCGCCGCCTCGAACCTGCCGACGCTGCGCCGGTTCGTGACGTCCGCCATCGAGATGAACGAGCAGATCGCGAACCGGTTCGCCGCACACGGTGCGCTGGAAGCGCTCCTGATCAGGACCGGTGCGATGACGTCTGCGCAGACCCTGCAGGCGCTTGCATCCATCCCGACCTTGCGTGAACTTTATATCAACGGTCGGAACGGTCCCGATCTCGATGTCGCGACGGCGCGCGTGCTTGCCGCCAATGCCAGTCTGGAAGAACTGAAGATCATATCGAACGGACAGGGGCTGGACGAAGACGGGTACGCCGCCCTGTCGCGGAGTCCTAGCCTGAGGACGTTGCACGTCCCTTTGCGGGAAGCCATGCGGCAGCTCACCCGCATGACGTCCCTCACGACACTGGTATTCGGCGGCCGCGGCGCGTTTCCGTATGCGACGCTGGACACGGCGACGGCGCGAAGCATTGCCGCGCTGCCGGCACTCGACGTCATTGCCTTCCCGATCATGAACCGGGAAGCGGGCGCCCTGACGGCGATCCTGAGGGAAGGCACCGCGAGCAGGCTTGAATTTTCCTGGGTGACCGCCTGGGGCAACGACGATTTCTTCAACGTCGACGAGAGAGCCGCGCTCAGGGCGAACAGCAGGTTGAAAGCAGTGACGTGCCATCAGGGTGCATTGCACGGCTTCGATCGCGACGCCGTACTCAATCACCCGACCATCGAATACGTCAAATCGGGCGGCAGGGAATACACCCGCAGGCCCGACAGCCGGGGCGCGCTGACGTTGCGTCAAACGTAATCAGTCACCGGGCAGCCGTGCTTCCAGGACGACTCGGCGACCTGGCACCTGACAGGCGCGACGGGTACTGAACGCCGCGACTGCCAGGTGACCCTGCCGCAGGCTCGTCATCGAATCTGCCATCTTGCAGGAGAACCCATGCTCTCGCGCCTGCCGGGGAATATCCCCTTTTCTCCCATACCTCAGCCATCGAGCGACGCGTCGGGGGCTTCCGGAAGCGGCGCGGCATCGGCTTGCGCCGCCGCCGGATCACAAGCCACACCGGACCAGCTGATCACGCACCTCGCAGCGCATCCACGTCCCCAGGTAACGATAAGTCTGGGGCCGCCGCGCATAACCATTGATGCGGACACCTTGCTGGGTCTGAGCGCCGTCTCGCTGAAGCGGCTCGTGCGCGATTTGGTAACCAAAAGCGATGGGCGGCAGCCGCCTCGGGGTCGTGGGGTGCTGCGATCGCTGGTGCGGCACGCAAGGTCTCCTCGCCGCCTGCCGGAGGCGCCGCCTCCGCCACGGCGGAGGCGGCGATCGCGCTGGGCATCGTTGCTGCCCCCAGCGGCATATGGCAGTCTGTCGACGCCGGCAGCGTCGGGCCAGCGGGAATACGCGGGAACGTGGAGCATCCCTTGAGAAAGGAAAAGGAGGCTATGCGACAGGACGCATGCACCGGTCGAAACAAGGACGACATCCGATGTGCGATTTTGCAGCTTTCTCGTCAGTAGCGGCTCCACTCACGACGTTCCCGTCCACCAATACAAAAGACCACGAGCCGAACCGCACTCGTGGTCTTCAAATCTCCCGAAGGGAGGGATCAGGCGACAAACGAAAACCGAAAGGATCCGCTGGGTCGCCTCACCGGTCGAAACCGGGGACGCCATCCGGCAATCACATTCAGATCACGCGCGCCGCCGTGATCAGGCGGGACACGGCCCACGCCTTGGTCTTCGAGATCGGACGCGATTCCGAGATCTCGACCTGGTCGCCTTCGTTGTACGTGTTGGCTTCGTCGTGCGCGTGATACTTCTTCGAACGCACGACGTACTTGCCGTACAGCGGGTGCTTGACCCGATGCTCGACCAGCACCGTCACGGTCTTGTCCATCTTGTTGCTCGTGACCGTACCGACCAGCGTACGCTTCAACGGCTTGGTGGGTACTGCTGCGGTATCTGTCATTTCTCGCTCGCCTTTTCAGTCATGAGGGTGCGCACGCGAGCGATGTCGCGGCGAACCTTCTTGATCTGGCTGGTGTTGCTCAGCTGCTGGGTACCCAGCTGCATGCGGAGACCAAACTGGGCCTTCAGCAGATCGCTGAGTTCCGTGTTGAGCGCCGCGGCGTCCTTGTTGCGAAGTTCCGATGCTTTCATCGCATAATCTCCATCAGGTGCCGAGGTGGCGAACAACGACCACCGTCTGGATAGGCAGCTTCGCCTGCGCCAGACGGAAGGCGTCACGTGCCAGCTCTTCGGTCACACCGTCCATTTCATACAGCATCTTGCCCGGCTGGATTTCGGCGACGTAGTACTCGGGGTTACCCTTACCGTTACCCATCCGCACTTCGGCCGGCTTTTGCGAGATCGGCTTGTCCGGGAAGATCCGGATCCAGATCCGACCGCCACGCTTGATGTGACGGGTCATCGCACGACGCGCCGCTTCGATCTGGCGTGCCGTCAGACGGCCACGGCCGACTGCCTTCAGGCCGAATTCGCCGAAGGACACCGCGTTACCGCGTGTCGCCACACCGGTATTGCGACCCTTCTGCTCTTTCCGGTACTTTCTACGCTTAGGTTGCAGCATTTCTTATTCTCCCGTCTTCGCGCCGCCGGCGTTCGGACCACCCGGGCCCGAACGACGTGGAGCACCGCGACGCGCACCCGGAGCGCCTTCGCCATCACGGCGAGGGCGACGATCGCCTGGACGCGCGTTACGACGCTCACGCTTGTCGTCACGCGGCTCTTCCACTGCCGGCGTTTCGTTCGGTCCGAGGTAGTCGCCCTTGTAGACCCAGACCTTGACACCGATGCGACCATACGTCGTCTGCGCTTCCGAAGTTGCGTAGTCGATGTCGGCGCGCAGCGTGTGCAGCGGCACACGGCCTTCGCGGTACCACTCGGTGCGGGCGATCTCGATGCCGTTCAGACGACCGGCGCTCATGATCTTGATGCCCTGCGCACCGAGGCGCATCGCATTGGCCATCGCGCGCTTCATTGCGCGACGGAAAGCGATACGACGCTCGAGCTGCTGGGTGATCGAGTCAGCGATCAGCTTGGCATCGATTTCCGGCTTGCGGATCTCTTCGATGTTGACGTGGACCGGAACGCCCAAACGGCGTTGCAGTTCCGTCTTCAACAACTCGATGTCCTCGCCCTTCTTGCCGATGACCACGCCCGGACGCGAACTGAAGATCGTGATCCGTGCGTTCTTTGCAGGACGCTCGATCAGCACGCGGCCGACCGATGCGTTCTTCAGCTTCTTGGTCAGGTACTCGCGAACGCCGATGTCTTCCTTCAACATCTCGGCGAAACGGTCGTTGCCGGCGTACCAGCGCGACGACCAGTTGCGGGTGACTGCCAACCGGAAGCCAGTCGGATGAATTTTCTGTCCCATCGTCGGCCCCTTAGTCCCCAACCGTCACATAAATGTGACAGGTCTGCTTTTCGATCTTGTTGCCGCGGCCCTTCGCGCGTTGCGTGAAACGCTTCAGCGAACCCGCTTTGTCGACGTAAATCGTCTTGATCTTCAGATCGTCGATGTCAGCGCCTTCGTTGTGTTCCGCATTCGCGATCGCCGACAGCACGACCTTCTTGACGACAACGGCAGCCGCCTTGGGCGAGAACGCCAAGACGTTCAATGCCTTGTCGACCGGCAGGCCGCGGATCTGATCAGCCACCAACCGGGTCTTCTGGGCCGACATGCGGGCCCCGCGATGAATTGCTTTGACTTCCATCTGTCCGCCCCTTAGCGCTTGGCTTTCTTGTCCGCCGCATGACCCTTGAACGTCCGGGTCAAGGCGAACTCGCCAAGCTTGTGGCCAACCATGTTGTCCGAGATATAAACCGGGACGTGTTGGCGACCATTGTGGACCGCGATCGTCAGACCGATGAAATCGGGCAGGATCGTGGAACGACGCGACCAGGTCTTGATCGGCTTCTTGTCACGCGTCGACGCCGCTGTCTCGACTTTCTTCAGCAAGTGGGCGTCGCAGAACGGACCTTTTTTTACAGAACGTGCCATGTCTGCTCCTTAACGCTTCTTGTTGCGGCGTTGCACGATCATACTGGTCGTGCGCTTGTTCCGACGGGTGCGATAGCCCTTGGTCTTCTGGCCCCATGGGCTGACCGGATCACGACCTGCGGCGGTCTTGCCTTCACCACCACCGTGCGGGTGATCGACCGGGTTCATGGCAACGCCACGAACCGTCGGACGAATACCGCGCCAGCGATTGGCACCGGCCTTACCGATCTGACGCAGGCTGTGCTCTTCGTTGCCCACTTCACCGACCGTCGCGCGGCATTCGATATGCACGCGGCGGATTTCACCGGAGCGCAGACGAACCTGAGCGTAGATCCCTTCGCGGGCCAGCAGCATCGCCGACGTACCGGCCGAACGCGCGATCTGCGCACCCTTGCCCGGCAGCATCTCGATGCAGTGGATCGTCGTACCCACCGGGATGTTGCGGATCGGCAGCGTGTTGCCCGAACGAATCGGCGCTTCCGAACCCGACATCAACGCCTGACCGACGGTCGCGCCCTTCGGCGAGATCACGTAACGGCGCTCACCATCCGCGTACAGCACCAGCGCGATGTTCGCGCTACGGTTCGGATCGTATTCGATACGCTCGATCTTCGCCGGAATACCGTCCTTCGACCGCTTGAAGTCGACGATACGGTACTGCTGCTTGTGACCGCCACCTTTGTGACGCGTCGTGATGTGACCGTTGTTGTTACGGCCAGAATGCTTGCTCTGGCTTTCGGTCAGTGCGTCGAACGGACGACCCTTGTACAGGTCGGCGTTGACCACCTTGACCATCGCGCGGCGACCCGGCGATGTCGGTTTGACTTTAACGAGCGCCATGATTACTTGGCCTCCGTCGATTCAAAGTTGATTTCCTGGCCCGGCTTCAGCGACACATAGGCGCGGCGCTCGTGCGCACGACGACCCATGAACTTGCCAAAACGCTTTTCCTTACCCTTGCGGTTCAGGACCTGTACCGATTCGACTTCAACCTTGAACAGCAGCTCAACAGCCGCCTTGATTTCAGGCTTGGTCGCCGACTTGGCGACTTCGAACACGACCTGCTCGTTCTTCTCGGCAACCATCGTCGCCTTTTCGGAGACTACCGGCGCGAGCAGGACTTGCAGCAAACGATGATCGTTTTTGCGGATGTCCGTCATGACAGCAACTCCTCGATCTGGGCGACCGCGGCTTTCGTGACCAAGACATTCTTGAAATGGATCAGCGACAGCGGGTCGGCGTAGCGCGGCTCAACGATTGCCACGCCGGGCAAGTTGCGCGACGCGAGATACAGGTTCTCGTCGAGCTCATCGGTGATGATCAGCACGGACTCGAGACCCAGGCTCTTGAACTTCTGCGCCAGCAGCTTGGTCTTCGGCGCTTCCAGCGTGATCGGCTCGATCACGGAAAGACGGCCTTCACGGACCAGTTGCGAGTAGATCGACGAGATGCCCGCACGGAACATCTTCTTGTTGACCTTCTGCGTGAAATTCTCTTCCGGCGAGTTCGGGAAAATCCGACCGCCTCCGCGCCACAGCGGGCTCGAGCGCATACCGGCGCGGGCATTGCCCGTACCTTTCTGGCGCCACGGCTTCTTCGTGGTGTGGTTGACTTGTTCCCGGTCCTTCTGCGCACGGTTGCCGCTGCGTGCGTTCGCCTGGTAGGCGGTGACGATCTGGTGGATCAGCGCTTCGTTGTAGTCACGACCAAAAACCGCGTCGGACCCGTTCACGCTTTCACCTGCCTGACCTTGCTCGTTCAGGAGCTTCAGTTCCATGATTACGCTCCTTGAGTGGCGTTGGCGTTCGCACGCGCCTTGACGGCCGGCGTGACGAACACGATGCCACCCTTCGCGCCCGGCACCGCGCCGCGCACCAGCAGCAGCTTGCGGTCCGCGTCGATACGGGCGATCTGCAGGTTTTGCGTCGTCTGGGTAACGTCACCCATGTGACCGGTCATGCGCTTGCCCGGGAACACGCGACCCGGATCCTGCGCCATACCGATCGAGCCCGGCACATTGTGCGAGCGCGAGTTACCGTGCGATGCGCGACCCGAAGCGAAGTTGTAGCGCTTGATCGTACCGGCATAACCCTTACCGATCGTCACGCCCTGCACGTCGACCTTCTGGCCATCGGCGAACAGATCGACGTCGACCACTGCGCCAACGGCGAGCGATGCGGCACGGTCTGCGTCGACGCGGAATTCCCGCAGCACGACACCGGCGGTGACGCCGGCTTTGGCGAGGTGACCCGCCGCCGGCTTCGTCACGCGCGACGCGCGACGATCTCCATACGTAACCTGGACCGCGGTATAACCGTCGGTTTCCAGGGTCTTGATCTGCGTAACACGGTTGTTAGACACGTCCAACACGGTGACGGGAATCGAGTCCCCATCCGCCGTGAAAATACGGGTCATACCAACCTTGCGACCCAAGAGTCCAAGGCTCATTGTTTTCTCCATTCCCGACTGCGATTGGCCGGGGCTTAAGAAGCGCCGATAAAGGCGCGAAATTTCAGCGGAAAACGCCCACGCGTCCTGAAACCGGGCGGCGGGCTTGGTGCGATGCCTCAAACATTCAAGAGGCATCAGTTCGTGGTCGCGGCAACAAACCGCCGTCATACCAACGAAAAGCCGCTAACTATAGCGTACTTCGAGAGGGCGGACAAGGGGTTTACGCGGCGACGGCCGCTCCGGGCACGACAGCCGGCCGCTATTCCTCCGGAAACGGCGGATAACCCGCGAACGTCGGGGCGACGCGGGCGAGCGACGCCTGCTCGTACGCGTAGGCCAGCGACAGGAGCGTCGCATCGGACCCGCGCGCACCCGAGAGGGTCAGCGACGTGGGCATGCCTTCGTGCATGCCGCTGGGCACGCTGATACCGGGATAGCCGGCAAATGGAAACGCGGCCGCGCCATCGGCTGCGGCAATCGCATCCAGGCGGTGCCGGCACATCACCGCGTCCGTCGCCGTCACGATACGCTGTCGTTCCCGGTGGTAAAGCGCTTCCACCTGGCCCGCGGGTGCGGACTGCGTGGCCGCCTCCACGATCAGGCTTTGCCCTCTTGGCGTCCCGTCGGGCAGGAATCCGGGATGCCTTTCGTTGAAGCGGACGAGATCGGCAATGTCCTTGACCTGCAACCCCTGGCGGGTATCGAGGTAGGCATTGACGCCCGTCCTGAAATCATGAATCAGCTTCATCAGAACCGTCCCGGGGTCCGGTCTCGGCGGCAGTTCGTCATCGGCGAGGGCAATCAATATCGCGCCTTTCGCGCTCAGCACCTTCAGGGCGCGCGCGAAATTCGGCGCGTCCGACGCGCGCGAGGCGGCGTACCCTATCCTGCGCCCCCGCAGCGCGTCCGCATGCAATTCGCTTGTGTAATCCGTGCCGCGTTGCCCGCCCGGCACAGACCGGGCGAGCGCTGCCCGATCGACCATTGCGTTCAGCAGGACGGCGGCATCGCGCACGCTCCGGGTCATCGGCCCCGGCGTATCGATGGAGGTCGAGATCGGAATCACGCCTTTGTTATCGATCAGCCCGAATGTCGGACGCATGCCGACGACGCCATTCTTTTGTGCCGGAGACAGAATCGATCCGTCGGTTTCGGTGCCCACCGCAACCGTGGCCAATCCCGCCGCCGTCGCCACCGCGGGGCCGGAACTGGACCCGCTGACGTCACCCTCCCGCAAGTGCGGGTTCAGCGTTTGACCGCCGCGGCCGCTCCAGCCATCCATCATGGGGCCGAAGTCGCGGAAATTCGACCACTCGCTGAGATTGGCCTTGCCGAGGATGATGGCGCCCGCGTCGCGCAATTGCCTGGCCACCGGTGCGTCGCGGGCCGCGGGCGGTCCGACCAGCGCAAGCGAACCGGTCGCGGTTTGCATCCGGTCACCGGTATCGATATTGTCTTTCAGCAAAACGGGAATGCCGTGCAGCGGGCCGCGCACCTTGCCCCCGGCGCGCTCCCGATCCAACTGCCGAGCGATCGCGATGGCGTCGGGATTGATCTCGATGACCGCATGCAGGGCCGGCCCCTTGCGGTCGATGCGTTCATGGCGTTCGATGAAATGCCCGACCAGCGTCTCGGAAGAGAGTCGGCCCGCCGACATCTGCGCCGAAAGCGACGCGATGTCCTGATAGTGAAGGGGCACCGCCGCGGGCGTTTTAAGCTCATTGCCCGCACACGCCGTCAAGCCGAGAAGGATCGCGCAGCATGCCGGGACGGCTTTTACCCGGCGGGCGCCGAATGCAGGAAGGCGGACTCGTTTCATACGTCATCCTCAGTAACTGGGCGACTGACATCCTACATGCATCGCTGTCCTGCGCTGAACAACTCGATGGATTTTCGGTCGTGTTTCCCGAAGTGACGCGCCCTTGGGCAGGAATGTGGTGCGGCATGCGATGCCGGCCACGGTTCGCGGCAAGACGCGCGGCAGCAGTACGTCGATGATGCCCCCCGCCGGACGCCGTCGCCACTCGCCGTTCATGGTGCGCGAACGGCGGGGGGACGGCACGCCGCGCGGACTCAGCGGTCGCTGGCCTGAAGCGCGGAGACGAATGCCATCACCGTGTCGCTGTCGCGCAGGAGCAGCGACAGATTGTCCGTGTCGTCGACGCTACCGAAGGCGTCGGAACGGGGCGTGGCCAACGCCGACAGGGGATGGTGGATATCGGCGGACGCGACGTAGCGTTGCGCGAGTTGATTCGCCACGTGCTTGCGCTCCGGCCAGGCCAGCACCTCCTGCATGATCGTCGGATCGTATGTCGCGAGGCGCCCGGCGCGCCGCAGGATGGCGGCATCGTCGGGCAGGGACGGAAAGATGCGGCTACCCCTGTCCATCTTGCCGATGAGCGTCTCGGTCAGCACCCGTGCAACGCGTTCCACGGGTTGCTCCAGAACGGCGGACGTGACGTGGAGGGCGCCGTCCCGTGCGGCGAACCATGCGTTGCCTTCGATCGTGTCGACCAGCCGCATTTCCGCGCCGTTTCGCTCGTTGAAGGCATTTACCTCCAGCATGATGTCCGTGACGACGTCGGTGATGCGTTCGACGGCGCGCGCTCGCAGGTGCGCGGGCCATTCATCGAGAAACGGCGCAAGCGCCGCGCGCCCCGCGGCGTTTCCCGCCAGCCGGATGACCGCCGTCGTGAGCCATCGCTGCGCGAGACGCGCCGCCGGTTGCAGGTGCGCGCGCCTGCCGCCGCCGAGCAGCAGGGTATCGATGGCACCGATGCCCCGGCCGCGCTCGTGCCCTACCGCTGCCGGCAGTTCGTCGGAAGATCCCGCCGCCGCGTTCACCATGCGCGTGGGCAGAACAGGGAAATACTGCCTCGCGACCGTGTCATTTCCCACGCGCTTGTCGAGGGTGAAGACCGCGTCGAGGCACCGCTCCCTGCGCGGGTCGTGCACTTCGATCGCCGATATCCTCGCGGCTTCAGCCGGCAACCAGAACCGCCCGTCGGCGTCGCGCATGGGAATGTAGAACCGGTTGGCCGCGGTCTGCAACAGTTGCGTGTCGTCGACGCTGTCCAGCACATCGGCCGCCGAACGGACCGCCGGCACGGCGACATCGCCGGTGGGTGCGAGCCGATGCCAGAGGTCGCCGGCGCCGCGGTACCGGGTAGACCCGGCCCGAATCTCGGCCGGCTTGGTGGGGAGGTCGGGCACGACGGCCAGTCTTCGATACAGCGCGCAGGTCCCCGGCCCCGCATCCGCCACCCCCAACGGACGCCAGCCGGCAGGGCCGAGACGCAAGGCCAGCGACGCTTGCCCGCCGGCGCCGTCCGGCGCTGCGACGCGCGCGATGCAGTTGGCAGGGATCGGTTTTGTCTCGACCGGAAAGTACTGCCCCGCCTCTGGTAGCCAGAGCGGCCGGGGCAGGATGCGGTTGCTGAACTGCGCTTTGACTGCCTCGCGGCTCATCGCGGGCCCGGCCGCGCAGGCGCGCCAGGGATTGCGGATCAGGGGCGGTGGCGAGGTCCAGCGCGACGAACGTTCCGGAATCAGACTTTTCACGTACTCGTAACGCGTTTGCGCGAGCGTTGCGTCGCGCGGACCCTTGCCCGTCATGTCGCAATCGTCGAGCGACCACCCCTTCCTCAGTGCGGTGCCCCGCGCAGCGTGCAGCGCATGGGCCGCCTGCTCCACCCGTTGCGTCAGGTTCGCCCGCGCGGCGGCCGGATCGGGCGGCAGGGTCGTGTGATTGCAGCGCGGCGAAAGCTCGCTCGCGGGCGTGGTCAAAGGTCGCATGGTCGTGGCGATCGGCATGGCAGGCATCATTCGCTCCCTTGTTCCAATGGATGGAATCGCTGGAGTCGCTGCCCCACCTCACCGAGTTGCGCCGCACCGGTTCCCTTGCGCCCGCGGCGGACGAAAAAAAACCTCCGAGGGCGCTGGCCCCGGGAGGTTTTTCCGCATCGTCCGGCCGCGGGGAGCCTCCCCCCGTGGCCGTCGATGCCGCGACAGTGCGCTTATTGCAATTTGCTTATTGCAGTTCGATCTTGACGTCGACGCCTGCGGCCAGATCGAGCTTCATCAGCGCGTCGACCGTCTTCTCGGTCGGATCGATGATGTCGATCAGGCGCTGGTGCGTGCGGATTTCGAACTGGTCGCGCGACGTCTTGTTCACGTGCGGCGAACGCAGCACGTCGTAGCGCTGGATACGGGTCGGCAACGGCACCGGACCGCGGACGATGGCGCCCGTACGCTTCGCCGTTTCGACGATTTCCAATGCCGCCTGATCGATCAGGCGATAGTCGAATGCTTTCAGGCGAATACGGATGTTCTGGCTGGCCATGATGAATCCCTAAAGAGCGAGGCGGCTTGTTCCGCCATCAAATAAAGAGCGTGGGGTGGCGCGCGGGCCGTTCGAACAGCAGTTCGAGGTGTCCCGCATGCGCCGCCCGGAGTGTACCGCAATTACCGAAATGAAACCGCTGCGGAATCGCAACGCCACCGTGCCGCGAGTGCGAGGTGTTGCATGCACGACGACGCACGCGACACCCCGGCGACACGGCCCGACCTGCGCGGCCGAAACTACTCAGGCGACGATCTTCGCGACCACGCCGGCGCCGACCGTACGGCCACCTTCGCGGATCGCGAAGCGCAGACCTTCTTCCATCGCGATCGGGTTGATCAGCTTCACCGAGATCGACACGTTGTCGCCCGGCATGACCATTTCCTTGCCTTCCGGCAAAGCGATCGAACCCGTCACGTCCGTCGTGCGGAAGTAGAACTGCGGACGGTAGTTGTTGAAGAACGGCGTGTGACGGCCGCCCTCATCCTTGCTCAGCACGTACACTTCGGCCGTGAAATCCGTGTGCGGCTTGATCGAACCCGGCTTCGACAGCACCTGGCCACGCTCCACGTCNTCGCGCTTCGTACCGCGCACCAGCACGCCGACGTTGTCGCCTGCCTGACCCTGGTCCAGCAGCTTGCGGAACATTTCCACGCCCGTGACGATCGTCTTCACCGTCGGCTTGATGCCCACGATCTCGACTTCCTCACCGACCTTGATGATGCCGCGCTCGACGCGACCCGTCACCACCGTGCCNCGACCCGAGATCGAGAACACGTCTTCGATCGGCAGCAGGAACGCGCCGTCCACCGCACGCTCCGGCGTCGGGATGTACGTGTCCAGTGCCTCGGCCAGCTTCAGGATCGCCTGCTCGCCCAGCTCGCCCTTGTCGCCTTCCAGGGCCAGCTTCGCCGAACCCTTGATGATCGGCGTGTCGCTGCCCGGGAATTCGTACTTTTCCAGCAGCTCGACCACTTCCATCTCGACCAGTTCGAGCAGCTCGGCGTCGTCCACCATGTCGCACTTGTTCAGGAAGACGATGATGTACGGCACGCCGACCTGACGGGCCAGCAGGATGTGCTCGCGCGTTTGCGGCATCGGGCCGTCGGCGGCCGAACACACCAGGATCGCGCCGTCCATCTGCGCGGCGCCCGTGATCATGTTCTTCACATAGTCGGCGTGGCCCGGGCAATCGACGTGCGCGTAGTGCCGTGCCGCCGTTTCGTATTCCACGTGCGCGGTGTTGATCGTGATGCCGCGTGCCTTTTCTTCCGGCGCCGCGTCGATGTCCGCATAGCCCTTCGCTTCGCCGCCGAACTTCGCCGACAACACCGTTGCGATTGCCGCGGTCAGCGTGGTCTTGCCATGGTCGACGTGACCGATGGTGCCGACGTTCACGTGCGGCTTGTTACGTTCAAACTTGCCTTTAGCCATGTCTGTCTTCTTTCAATAAATGGTTGAGTCGTGCAACGGAGCGGCGCCGGGTTCCGGCCACGCGCCCCGCCCGGCTGAATTACTTGGACTTCGCGTTCATGATCGCTTCCGCGACATTGCGCGGCGCGTCGGCGTAGTGCTTGAACTCCATCGTGTACGTCGCGCGACCCTGGGTCTGCGAACGCAACGACGTCGAGTAGCCGAACATTTCCGACAGCGGCACTTCCGCCTTCACTTCCTTGCCGCCGCCGACCATGTCGTCCATGCCCTGGACCATGCCGCGACGCGAGGACAGGTCGCCCATCACGTTGCCGGTGAAGTCTTCCGGCGTTTCCACCGTCACGGCCATCATCGGCTCGAGCAGCGTCGGCGTCGCACGGCGCATGCCTTCCTTGAAGGCCATCGAACCGGCCATCCGGAACGCGTTTTCGTTCGAGTCGACGTCGTGGTACGAACCGAAGGTCAGCGTCACCTTCACGTCGACGACCGGGAAGCCCGCCAGGATGCCCGCCTTCAGCGTGTCCTGGATGCCCTTGTCGACCGCCGGAATGTATTCGCGCGGCACGACGCCGCCCTTGATCGCGTCGACGAATTCATACCCCTTGCCCTGCTCCGACGGCTCGACCGTGATGACGACGTGACCGTATTGGCCGCGACCGCCCGACTGCTTCACGAACTTGCCCTCGACGTCCTTCGCCGTGCTGCGGATCGTCTCGCGGTACGCCACCTGCGGCTTGCCGACGGTCGCCTCGACGTTGAACTCGCGCTTCATCCGGTCGACCAGAATTTCCAGGTGCAGCTCGCCCATCCCGGAAATGATCGTCTGACCCGACTCTTCGTCCGAGGCCACGCGGAACGACGGGTCTTCCTGCGCCAGACGGTTCAGCGCGATACCCATCTTTTCCTGGTCGGCCTTGGTCTTCGGCTCGACGGCCTGCGAGATCACCGGCTCCGGGAAAATCATCCGTTCCAGGATGATCACGGCATCCGGATCGCACAGCGTGTCGCCGGTGGTCGCTTCCTTCAAGCCGACCGCCGCGGCGATGTCGCCCGCGAACACTTCCTTGATCTCTTCCCGCTCGTTCGCATGCATCAACAGGATCCGGCCCAGGCGTTCCTTCTTTTCCTTGACCGAGTTGTAGACGGTGTCGCCCGACTTGACCATCCCCGAGTAGACCCGGAAGAAGATCAGCTGGCCGACGAACGGATCGGTCATGATCTTGAAGGCCAGCGACGAGAACTTCTCGTCGTCCGCCGCGCGGCGCTGCGCCGGCTGGTCGTTCTCGAGAATGCCCGTGACCGGCGGCACGTCGATCGGCGACGGCATGTAGTCCAGCACGCCGTCGAGCATCGCCTGCACGCCCTTGTTCTTGAACGCGCTGCCGCACATCATCGGCACGATTTCGCTGGCGATGGTGCGGTTGCGCAGCGCGACGCGGATCTCGTCTTCCGTCAGCGCTTCGCCGCCCAGGTACTTCTCCATCAGCTCTTCGGTCGACTCGGCGGCCGCTTCGACCATCTTCTCGCGCCATTCGTCGGCCTGGTCCTGCAACTCGGCCGGAATGTCCTCGTACGTGAACTTCGTGCCCTGCGACGCGTCGTCCCAGAAGATCGCCTTCATCTTGACCAGATCGATGACGCCCTTGAAGTTTTCTTCGGCGCCGATCGGAATCTGGACCGGAATCGGGTTGGCCTTCAGACGCAGGCGCATCTGGTCGTAGACCTTGAAGAAGTTCGCGCCGGTACGGTCCATCTTGTTGACGAACGCGAGACGGGGCACCTTGTACTTGTTCGCCTGACGCCAGACGGTTTCCGACTGCGGCTGCACGCCGCCCACGGCGCAGTACACCATGCACGCGCCGTCGAGCACGCGCATCGAGCGCTCGACTTCGATCGTGAAGTCGACGTGTCCCGGCGTGTCGATGATGTTGATGCGGTGTTCCGGGTAGTTACCCGCCATGCCCTTCCAGAACGTGGTGGTGGCAGCGGACGTGATCGTGATGCCACGCTCCTGTTCCTGCTCCATCCAGTCCATGGTCGCGGCGCCGTCGTGCACTTCGCCAATCTTGTGATTGACGCCGGTGTAGAACAGGATGCGTTCGGTGGTGGTCGTCTTGCCAGCATCGATGTGAGCGCTGATGCCGATATTGCGGTAGCGCTCGATGGGAGTCTTGCGTGCCACGGTTATCCTCTTTCTCTCTGGGGCGCCCAGAGCGTCGAACGCTCCGTGCAGCCCTAACACAAACGGGCGAGGCGCCTAAACGCTCCCGCCCGGAGTACGCCGAATACCGACTTGCGTCAGCAGAAGGCTCGCAATTGCATCAGAAGCGGAAGTGCGAGAACGCCTTGTTCGCTTCCGCCATGCGGTGCACTTCGTCGCGGCGCTTCATTGCCGCGCCGCGGCCTTCCGAGGCCTCCAGCAGTTCGCCCGCCAGACGCAGCGCCATCGACTTCTCGCTACGCTTCTTCGACGCTTCGCGCACCCAGCGCATGGCCAATGCCATGCGGCGTGACGGACGCACTTCGACCGGCACCTGGTAGTTCGCACCACCGACGCGACGGCTCTTCACTTCCACAACCGGCTTGACGTTGTTCATCGCTGCCGAAAAAACTTCCAGGGGGTCCTTGCCGGCCTTGCCCTGAATCTGCTCGAACGCGCCATAAACGATCCGCTCGGCCACAGCCTTCTTGCCGGACAGCATCAGCACGTTCATGAACTTCGCGACTTCGACATTGCCGAATTTCGGATCCGGCAACACTTCCCGCTTGGGTACTTCACGACGACGTGGCATTTCTTTCCTCTTACCTTTTCAGTTCGGGGCGTTTCTCTGGGCCCCGTGTATCACCCACGCATCGGCTTTCCGATCGGGTGAACACTTACTCAGCAGCACTCGCGACCGTTTTCGAGCATTCGATACCGGTTCGACACTGCAGCGGACTGGCCGTTTCCGGCGAGTTTCCAACGCGCTGGCTCGCGTCCTTTCAGGCGCGTGCCGCGGACTTACGCCTTCTTGCCGCGCTTCGCGCCGTACTTCGAACGCGACTGCTTACGATCCTTGACGCCCTGGGTATCCAGCGAGCCACGAACCATGTGGTAACGCACACCAGGCAAATCCTTGACCCGTCCGCCGCGAATCAGCACGACCGAGTGTTCCTGGAGGTTGTGGCCTTCGCCACCGATGTACGAAATGACTTCGAAGCCATTCGTCAGACGGACCTTCGCCACCTTACGGAGTGCGGAGTTCGGCTTCTTCGGCGTCGTGGTGTACACACGCGTGCACACGCCACGACGCTGGGGGCAGTCCTGCAAGGCCGGGCTCTTGCTCTTCACGACTTCCGAAGAGCGGGCCTTGCGAACCAATTGATTAATGGTTGGCATTGTTCATCCTGCGAGATAAGTGTTTCAGTCGAAGTCCCGGCCGGGCAAGCAGCCGGATTCCATTTTTTCGAAACGGAACTGCGCATTCTATACCGACAGGAGTTGCAAGGTCAAGTGGCGTTGCGCGCCAGCCAGGCGTCCTCGGCCTCCGCGGCACGGCGCGCCTTGCCGAGCGAAGGCCATGGCGCCGCGGCGTCGGCATGCCATTCGGCCGATATGCGTTGCGGCGGGTCCGGGTCGCCGCGGGGCGTCGGCCGCAGCAATGCCATCCCCCGGTTTTCCAGATAGACGCGCAACCCGCGGTTCAGCCGGGAAGCCATGTGCGCCGGAACGTCCCCTGCGGCGGGCGTCACCAGTTCCACTAGGGCGCCCACCAGACGACGGTCCTCTTCCAGCAAGCGCGGCCCCCGTTGCGAGGCGTAGAACAGCCCGGTTTCGTGGAAGACGAGGCGACGTGCCCCGCGGTCGATCGACCAGCCCTGCATGCCTGAAGCGGCGGACGCCGCCGGGGTCACCTCCCGATGCGTCTCCCGATGCGTCTCCCGATGTGCCTCCCAGCGCACTTTCCAGTGCGGCCGCGCGATGTCGCTGCCCTGCCAGCGATTCATGAGAAAACAGAAGAAATCGTCCTCCCGGTACAGCGTGCCGACGATTTCCGTCAAGCGCGCGCCGCGCGCGATCGCATCGGCCAGCGCGTCGCCGCCTGCCACCGACACCTGGAAAAAATGGCGCAGGGATGCGAACAGCGCGGCACGGCGCGGCGGTTTTCCCGCGCCTCCCACCGCCGGCGCGCCGGCATCGATTTCCCGACGCAGCGCCACCACCTGTTCGACCGTGAGCCGGCGTTCGACAGGCGTGCCGAGAATGGTTTCCGTCCCGCCCCATTGCATCCGGCGTCGCAAAAGCGTATCCAGGAACGTGTCTTCCGCCAGGGCCGTCTCCGCGGCTTCCTGGCGCGCGGCATCGATGACGGGATCGGGCAGGCGGGCGTGCCCCGAGGCGAACGCCCCCTTCGCGTGCTGGTACATCACCCGCTCCGGCAATTCCGGCCCCGCCTCGAACAGGATGCGGTCGGTGAAATAGACGACCGCGCCACGATGACCCATGCGTTCCTCGCGGCTTACATCCTCGATGCCCGTGAGGGCATGCACGAACTCGTGCAGCCAGGCCCGTTCGTGCTGAAACGGCGTCAGGCCACGCGCATCGACGTAACGCATCTCCAGCGGCTGCGCCACGGGCGGCAGCACGATGAGACGGTTTTGCAGATCGCATTTCGGCGGGCTGGCGTTCATGAAACGCAGGGTGAATCGCCGCGCGCCGTTCGCGTTGGCATTGAGCGCCGCGCGTAGCAACGCGCGCAGGGTTTGCGAGCGCTCGCACAGCCCCTGCAAGACGGCGTGAACCGTCCGGAAATCATCCTGGATACGCGTGTCCGCGCCGGCGTCGAGTTGCAGCAGATCGCTTACCCGGGGCGCTGTCTCGCTCTTCGCCGCGCCACGGATGTGCTCGATGAAATCGCGCGTCTGGACGAAATCACGCGCCTTCGCCACCGTGGCGCGCTCGAGAAAACCTCCTGCGCCCGGCCCCGACGGCGTCTCGTCGCTGCTTGCGCGCAGCAGCATGCGAAGGGGTTCGCGCAGCGCGAACTGGACGATGCTGCCGTGTGGCGGGCGCGACGCGGACGCTGGTCCATAAAGCGGTTCGGGTTCCCCGGCCCGACTTCGGGGAGCGCGGCGTCGGGTCAGGAAATGTTCCAGCGAAACGGCGCTCGCGGGGCCTCGCTTCGGGGAATTCGCCGACGGACCGGTCCTGGGGAATGGCGACGGCGGCTCGTCGACACGTTCCACTGCGCAGGCATCGACATTCACCCGGACGTTTCCCGCGGGCAGCTCGCCGGGGTGCGCCACATCCAGCAGGTCACCCAGCCCCGACAGCATCGCCAGCGCGCGCGGCTCGTGCGGCGTGAGGCCCACCTCGCTGACGAGACGCGCGGCACGGCGCGCGACGATGCGTTCGGTCGCCCCACCCACCCAGATGAACAGGATGTCGAGCCCGAAGGCGAAGGCGCCACGCAAGGCCTGCTTCGCGTCGCGTTGCCAGAGCCCTTTCCCCAGGGTATAGGCGGAACCGAGCAGCGGGACGAAATCGAGCGCCGTGGCATCGGGCTCCTGGCTTTGCTCGACGAGATGGGGAACGATCAATACCCGCGTCACCGCATGCAGGACGCCGTGGGCCAGTTCGGCACCGTCCGCGCTCGCGGCGCGGCGCCGACGCGGCGCCGCGGGAACGGCGTCGTGCCGACGCCAGGCCGCGTGACGATGCAGACGCTGCCGTTCCCGAAGGCGGGCCTCCCCGATTTCCCGGATGATGCCGAAGACCTCATGCGGCGGCAACGTCTCCCGCACCGGCACGGCGCCGTAGGCCATGACCCCATCCGCCAGATAGGTGCCCAGTGCGGTCGCGCCGGCAGCGCCCGGCGCGACGGCGAGACGCTCGGGAAGCGCTTCGAGCCGCCGGTATTCCCGCGCCGCCTCGCGCAAGGGAAAGGGCGCGCTCGCCAGGCCGGCCGCGTGCACCATCCGGGGCAGGTCGTGCCACAAGGCCAGGTGTCTCTCGGCCAGCCATCGCGATACGAAAGGCCGCATTCGTGGCGTGTCGATCCGGCTCTCGAATTCCTGCCGCACGCGCGCGATCAACTGCGCCTCGAAGGAGCGCGAATCGTCGTGGAGCAGCACGTCTCTCGACTGCGCGAGGTGAAAGGCGGCGGCCAGGTGCGGCGCCACGGGATAACGCGGCGCGGCGTGCCATGCCGTCTCGAGCGCCTGGTAACGCTGCAGCAGTGCCTCGGGGTCGCCGACGTTGTGGACGTCCACGCCATGGAGGGGACCCAGCCGCAGCAAGATGGTCGCCAGGGACTGATGCGGCGTTCCGAAGGGATAGTCGGTGCTTTCCTGCAATACCTTGAAGCGTTTGCGAAGAAGTTCCTCGAGCGCCGCGCGGGCCCGCGCTGCGGGTCGGCAATGGGCCTGCACCGCCCGGGACAGCCGCTCGTGAAGCGCGCCGAGCTGCGCGTCGTCCGGCGCCAGATGGCGAGCCAGAGCCGTCAGATTCATGCCGGCCGCGCCGTGGAGTGCGACGCCATCGAACCACACGCCCCGCGCCGGCGGTGCTCGCCCGGAGATCGTCACGAGGGCCGCGCCCCGCGCCCGCACGCACAGATCGTGACGCAGCTTGCGATCGAATGCCGCGCGTGGGGCGGTGAAATCGGTCAGGGCCGTCAACCCGGGAACCGCGCCGCGCGTCTTCGCATGCAGCAACGCCGCCAGGTCGACCGCGCAATGGTCGAACGGCGCGAGCGGCAGATAGCGCGGACTCAGGTCGGTGGCCAGATCGAGGCCGCACCACCGGTAGGCGTGCCCCAGGAGCTCAACGGGGGAAAATCGTCGTTTCGCGAGCGCGCGCAGATCCAGCCAGTCATCCACGTCGAGCCAGAGTTGGCGGGCGTAAAGGCTTTCAGGATTGTCGAACGTGATGTGGGCGCCCTGCAACAGCGTGCGCGCCCTCGCGACGACATCCTCGCCGGACGCCGCCACGGACCGTTCGACGAGCGCCGCCAGCCGCGTCAGGGTGCGCAACGGCGTGCGCGTCGTCTCCGGCGCGTCACGCCACGCCGCTGCGCGCGCGACGCTCGTGTTGCCGGCACGCCAGGCGGCGATCGACCAGTGCCGGCTCGCCCGCACCTGCTCGATCGCGTCCTGCATCGTGACATTCGCCGCGACGAGCGCGCACGCGAGGCCACGCCCGGTCTTTTCGTTCGCGTCCAGCCCGCCCCAGTCCACATCGATGCAGGCCTGTGCATACGAAAACGCCGATGACGCGGACGAAATCGACAGGCCGCTGCCCAAGGGCGCATCGTTGGCGAAGTAGGGAGCACGCGGAGATTCGAGCGAGACGGGATCCGTGCAGGCAATGTGTTGCAGCAAGGCCAGGCCCAGCGTGAGACGCAGCAGCCCATGCGGCGCCGGTTCCGCTCGCCCGCGCGGGCGAGACGCAGCCGCGACGCAGAAACGGGCGGGGGCAGGACGTCGCAGGCAACGTGCTTGCGGTTTTCCGCCTGGCGGCGGGTGTCGCGCGCGCCGCCGCTGACGCCGCCGCTGACGCGCCGACGCGCCGGGTGGCGCCCGCCAGGAAGGATCCGCCAGTTTCCTCGGCGCGGCATGGAACTCACCAGGGCCGCGCGGTGGCATGCGGTAACGGGAGGCAATGCGTGACATGGGCGAACCTTGCACGGCGAAGCGCCGCAGAGACGTCCTCGTCCAGTGGGCGGCGAACCGTTTCGAGTTGCAATGCCGGCGCCTCACGCGTCGGCCGGACCGGCCTCCGTCAACCGCCTTGCTGCGACGCCAGCAAGGCGTCCTCGGCCTTGGCGGCGCGATAGGCCTTGTTGACGGATTTCCACAACGACGACGCATCGCGGCTCCATTCGGCCGACACGCGTGCGGGCGCCTCCAGCAACCGCTGCGTGTCGCGCAGTGTCTGTAGCACGCGGTTCTCCAGATAGACGCGCAGCCCCCGGTTCAGGCGCTGCTCCGCCTCCAGCACGACGTCCTGTTCCTGCGGCGTCACCAGCTCCACCAACGCCCCTACCAGGCGCCGGTCCGATTCCAGCCTGCGCGGCCCGAGTTCCGATGCGTAGAACACGGGTTCTTCGCACAGCGAGAGCCGACGCTGCGCGCGATCGATGGTCCAGCCGCGGGGCGCCCCGTCCGTCGCCGCGCCGCGCAGCACCTGCCAGTCCGCCCCCCGCATCTGGGTGCGATACCACCGGTTGAAAAGGAACCGGAACGACGCGTCGTGTTCGTACAGCGCCGCCGCCACCTTCACGAATTTCCCGCTGCGCGCGATGGCGCTGGGCAGGTCGTCACCTTCGCCCAGCGCGGTTTGAAACCCGTCGCAAAGCCGCGGATAGATGTCGGGAAAGGGCTGGGAATCCACTGCGTCCACCGAATCCGCGGCATCCGCCGCCCCGTTCTGCGTCGCGATCTGACGGCGCAGCGCGCAGACTTGCCGGACCGTCAGGCGTTGCTCGACCGGCGTGCCGAGAATGGTTTCCGCCGCGCCCCATTTCATCCGGCTGCGCAGCAATTCGTCCAGAAACACGTCCTCGGCAAGCGTCGTCACCGCCGCGTCGCGCCGCCCCGCCTCGATCACCGGATCGAGCTCGCGCCGCAGACCCGACGCGAAGAACGGCTTGGCATGCTGGTACATGACGCGCTCGGGCACCTCCGGCCCCGCCTCGAACAATATCCGGTCGGTGAAATACACGACCGCGCCGCGGTGCGCGACGCGCTCCTGGTCCGCGACATCCTCGATTCCGGTCAGCGCGTGCACCAGTTCGTGCAGCCAGGCCCGCTCGCGCTGGAACGGCGTCGAGCCCCGGGCGTCCACGTAATGCACGTCGAGCGGCGTGTCCACCGGCGGCAGAACGATCAGGCCACGCTGCAAATCGCAGCGCGGCGGCGTGCCGCTCAAGAAGCGTACGACGAATCGCGAGGCCGGGTCTTTCCGCTCTGTCAAGGCGAGACGCAGCAAGGCCCGCAGCGTCTGCGATCCCTTGCCGATGGTCTCCAGGGACTGGCATACCCGCTGGAAATCCCGCACCGCCGTGTCGCTCGCGCCCTCGGCGAGGCGCAGCAAAGCGCTCAGATCGGGCATCGGGCCGCCACCCGGTTCCGCGCCGATGCGGGCGATGAAGTCACGCGCCTTGATGAAGGCCTGTGCTTTCGCCACCGTTGAGCGGGAAAGAAACAAACCGGACGGCTGCGCGAGATCCCCGTCCTGGCTTCCCTGCCACGGGTGCGTGCCGCGCACCGCATCGCCCAGGCGCGAAACGCGGATGCGCAACGGTGTCAGCGAACGCGCCCGGGGGACACGGGACTCCCGACTCAGCGAATTCCGGGGCGATCGGGAGTCCGCGCGGGATCGCCGGAAAAACGGAAAGCGCGCCTGCTCGCGCACCACGGCCCCGCTATCGGACGACACGTTATCCTCGATGCTGGAAAAACTGGTGTCCCGGCTGGTCAGGGAGGCTTCCCAGGTCAGGGTCGCCAGCGAACGCGTGGGTGCCATCCCCCGCGGCTGGCTGCCGCGTTCCCGTTCGAATGACGCGAACAACTCGAACGACTTCGACTCGCCATGGACGTCGACCACCGGGGCACGCGGCGTCACCGACCGCGCGAGACGCGCGGGATGGGGATCGACCACGACGTTTCCCGCAGGCAGATCGCCAGGGCGCGCGACGTCGAGATGCATGCCCACGTCGGCCAGCATCGCCAGCGCGGCCGGCTCGTGCGGCGCGAGGCCGACCTCGCCGGCCAACCGGGCGACCTGACGGGCCACCATGCGCTCGGTGGCGCCACCCAACCACACGAACAAGGCGTCGAGCCCGAAACCGAAGGCACCCCGCAGTGCCTGCGCGGCGTCACGCTCATGCAAGCCTTTGCCCAGCGTGTAGGCGGAGCCCACGAAAGGCACGAAATCGAGCGCCGTCGCGCCGGGCCGTTGCATCTGATCGGCCATGGTGGAAACGATCAGCATGCGGCTGATGGACTCGCGCAGTTCGTGCACGCCACTATCCGTCGCAGAGGCGTCGGCGACCGCGGACGACTGACGGTACGGCAGCATTCCCAGAGAGCGCGTGACCCGCCGCGCGCGGGCCTGATCCAGCAGCGCGACTTCTCGCTGCCGTGCGGTACCGATCGAATGAATCGCGGCGGCGCGGTCCGCCGGCGCCGTGCACGCCAACCCTTGCGGGATGTCCGTTTCCCTGCATTCCGGCGCCGCACCGTAGGCCAGCAACCGGCCTTGCAAATAGGCCGCGAGCGCACCCGCGCCCGCCTCCCCCGGCACGATCACCAGGCGCTGTCGAGAGAGCAACTGCCGATAGTCGCGCGCGGCCGCGCGCAATACCGCGGGCGCCTTCGGCAGGTCGGCGGACAAGGCCACTGCCGGCAAATCGTGCCACAACGTCAGCCCTTGCGCTTGCAGCCACGCCGTCGCCGCGCTGCCCACGCCGGCGGCTTCGAACGCTGCGCCATGCCGCTGGCGCACAAGCTCCCTGACCTGCGCGTCGACGGACCCGCCATCAAGAATCAGCATCTCGCTCGACCGGGCGAGATGGAAGGCCGCGGCGATATACGGCGCCACCGGATAACGCGGCGCGGCCGCCCAGGCGGTTTCCAGCGCCGCGTACCGCTCGAACAACCGGTCCGGTTCGTCGATATGCGAAGGATCGATTCCGTGCAGCGGACCGAGTCGCAAAAGCACGGTCGCCAGCGACTGATGCGGCGTGCCAAACGGATAATCCGTGCTTTCCGTCACGACCTTCAGCCGGTCGAGAAGGACATCATTCAGTGTCACGTTCGTCAGGGACCGGCAGTGCGCCGGCGCGGCGACATAGGCCTGCGACAGTGCCTCGGTGAGCACGTCGTGGCGCCGCGCCAGATGCGACACCAACTGGTGAAAATCCATGCCCGCCGCGCCCTGCAGGGAAGCGCCGTCGAACCAGATGGGCGTCAATGCCCGCGGCGTGGCGGACGCCGGCAGCAGCGCCCGTCCCCACCAGCGCAGGCACACGTCGCGCTGGAGTTCCGGCTCGAATGCGGCAACCAACCCCGCGAGCCCGCTTACCGATGCCAGCGTCGACGCGCTCCCGGCGATCCGGCCATCGAGCACGGCGGCCAGTTCCACGCCGCATCGATCGAATGGTTCGCGCGACAGGTAGGCTGGCGTCAGGGCATCCGACAGTTTCAAGCCGCACCACCGGTAGGTATGGCCCAGAAGATCGACCGGCGACAGCGCCTGCCGGTGCAGGGCGTCGCGATCCACCCAGTCGTCGGCATCCAGCAGGAGCTGGCGGGCATACAGCGCTTCCACGTCGTCGTGCGCCACGGATCCCTCGGCAAGCAGCGTACCTGCGTGCGCGTCGATTTGCCCGTGCGACGCATCCGGGTTTTCTTCGATGAACATCGCCAGCCCCGTCAGTACGCGCAACGTGTCGCGGGTACGGCTGTCGGCGGCATGCCATGCGTTCGCGCGCGCGGTGCGATTGCGCCCGTCGCGCCAGGCCGAGACGGCCCATTGCCGGCAATCGCGAATCTGCTCGATGGCATGCGTCAGCGCGACGTCCGTCGCGCTCGTGGCGCAGGCCAGCGCGCGTCCGGCCCGTTCATTCTGGGACAGCCGGCGCCAATGCGCATCGCGGCAGAGGTAGGCATGGAGGCCGGCGCCGGGGGCAGCCGTGTCATCGGCCGTGTCATAGGCGGTGTCATGGGCGGTGTCATGGGCGGTGTCATGGGCGGGAGGCGCCGGCGATGCGGTGACAACGCCGGGGGCGGCATGTACGTCGGCGGATCGTAGAACGGCCAGGTACAGGGCGGTGCGCAATAGCCAGTGCGGCCCGCGCGACGTGGGACGAGGGGCGCGCAGGCGCGGTATGCGACGACCGTCGACGTCGACGTCGCGGTCGGAAAAATGCGCCGCGACCGGCACCCCGTCGCCGCTGGCCGGATGGCTGGGGCGATCGGGGCGGCGTCGTGTGTCTCGCGGCCCGGGCGCCCCCGGCCCGCCACAGGTGTTGCGCCAGGACAGGTCCGGCCGCTTTCCCCTGTCCGGACGCGGTGCGCAATACGCGGAAGATACGGCTCGACGGGACGAGGGCGTGACGCGCGGCATGGGCGATCCTTGCGCGGCGGAATGCCGCTGATTCGCCACTAAAGTGGTCGAGACCGCAGCCGAGTTGCAACGTGCCGGCCGCCTCGACCCGCCGCGCGCGCCTGCGCAGGCCGATCCTCAGCCGTCGGCGCCCACCAACGCCACCAGTTCGTCCCCGAAGCGTTCGAGCTTGCGCGCGCCGATGCCGGGAATCTCCTTGAGCGCGCTGATCGAATCGGGCGCCCGGGACGCGATCTCCGCCAGCGTGGCATCGTGAAAGATCACATAGGCGGGCACGCCGTCGGTCTTCGCGGTCGCGCCGCGCCAGGCGCGCAGCCGTTCCCAGCACGCGCGTTCGCGCGGATTCATCGCCGCGCTGCGGTCGGCGGCCGCCGCAGTGCGGCCCTCGGCGCTGCGCTGCCGCTGGCGCTTCACGTAGCGGCGCAACGTGACCTGCGTCTGGCCTTTCAGGACGGCCCGGCTGCCCTCGGTCAGGATCAGCGAACCATGGCCTTCGTGGTCCACCGCGAGCAGGCCGTAGGCGACCAGTTGCCGGAACACCGCGCGCCACTCGGGCTCCGACATCGCGCTGCCGATGCCGAACGTCGACAGTTGCTGATGACCGCGTTCGACGACCCGCTCGGTCGAGATGCCGCGCAGGATGTCGATCAGATGGCCGGCGCCGTAACGGATGCCGCCCGCCTGCGCGGCCCGATAGACGCAGGACAACGCCATCTGCGCCTCGCGCGTGCCGTCCCAGGTGGCGGGCGGCTCCAGGCAGTTGTCGCAATTGCCGCAGGGCGTGCTGCGTTCGCCGAAGTAGGCGAGCAACTGCACACGCCGGCACGTCGCGGCCTCGCACAGCCCCAGCAACGCGTCGAGCTTGCCGGTGGAGATGCGCTTGTGTGCGTCGTCGGCGGGCGATTCGTCGATCATCCGGCGCTGCTGCACGACGTCGGCGAGCCCATACGCCATCCACGCGTTCGCCGGCATGCCGTCGCGCCCGGCGCGCCCGGTTTCCTGGTAATAGCCCTCGACGCTCTTGGGCAGGTCGAGATGGGCGACGAAACGCACGTCGGGCTTGTCGATGCCCATGCCGAACGCGATCGTCGCGACCATCACGACGCCCTCCTCGCGCTTGAAGATCTCCTGGTGCCGCTGGCGGGTGGCGGCGTCCATCCCGCCGTGGTACGGCAAGGCGCGCAGGCCCTTCTCGACCAGCCAGTCGGCGGTCTCCTCGACCTTGCGGCGCGACAGGCAGTAGATCACGCCGGCGTCGCACTCCTTGCCGCGCACGTGCTCGCCGCGGATGAAATCGTAAAGCTGCGTGCGCGCGTTGTCCTTCTCGACGATGCGGTAGCGGATGTTCGGGCGATCGAAGCTGGAGATGAAGACCCGCGCGTCGTCGAGCGCCAGGCGCTGGATGATCTCGCCGCGCGTGAGCTCGTCGGCGGTGGCGGTCAGCGCGATGCGCGGCACGTTCGGGAAGCGCTCGTGCAATACCGAGAGCTGGATGTACTCGGGTCGGAAATCGTGCCCCCACTGGGATACGCAGTGCGCCTCGTCGATCGCGAACAGACCGACGCGCGAGCGCCCCAGCAACTCCTGGAAGCGCGCGGTCATGAGCCGCTCGGGCGCGACGTACAGCATGTCGATCTCGCCGTTCTCGAACGCGCGCTCCGTGGCGAAGGTCTGTTTCGCGTCGAGCGTCGAGTTCAGGCACGCTGCGCGCACGCCCAGCTCGGTCATCGCCGCAACCTGGTCCTGCATCAGCGCGATCAGCGGCGAGACGATGATGCCCGCGCCGAAGCCGGCCTCGGCGCGCACCAGCGAGGGAATCTGGTAACACAGCGACTTGCCGCCGCCCGTGGGCATCAGGACCAGACAATCCCCGCCCGCCGCGACATGTTCGACGATCTCGGCTTGCGGACCGCGAAAGGCGGGATAGCCAAAGGTTTCGTTGAGGATGGCGAGGCAGCGGGACATGATTTCCTTGACGGCGCGGCAAGGCGCGCCGGATGTGCGGGCGGACGGCGAGCGAGTTCGCGGAGAACCCGCGTAGCGCGCATTTTACTCCGCCTGGACATTCCCGGTCAGGGTCCGACGCAGGGTCTGGCCATCCGGCTTAGGCTTGCACGACAGCGACAGCCCGGCGGCGGTGGCACGGCAGCAAGCACGACGGCATGCACGCATGCACGCATGCACGACGACATTACGTCCAGCTCGGCTTGGCGGTAAAGGAAATCGACAGCCACTGATCGAGCCGGATCGCCGGGCCGAGTTCGTCGGCGATCTCCTGCCGGATGGCGTCATAGCGCGCGATCCCGGCCAGAAAATCCGGCGGCACCAGGATATGGATCTCGACCAGATGCATCCGGCCGCTTTTCGCGACATAGCTCTTGAAACCCACCAGGCCGTACCGTTCGACCACTGCCGACACGACCTGTCGCACGTGCCGATGCAGCGCCTCGGGAGCGATCAGGAACACATCGCGCATCGCACCCGCCACGATGCGCACCGGCATCGGCAACAGACCCAGCGCCAGCAGCAGCAGGACGAGTGAATCGGCATAGGGCCGCAACTGCGGCCAGCCCCACTGTTCGACGAGCGCCGCCAGCGCGAAGCCAAAGAACAGTGCGATGGTGATGCACCCCGACATCATGAAACTCTGCATGTCGATGCGGATCAGCGCCGAATCGAGCCGCCGGTTCGCGTGGCGCTGATACAGGTACAGCGCCACGCACACCGCGCAGACCAGCACCGAGTAAATGGCGGCGCCGTCGAGCGAGACCTCGCCACCCCCGCCCGTCAACAGTCCACGGATGCCGTTGACGATCGCGTACACGCACAGCACCAGCAGGATCGAACCGTTGAAGGCGGCGACCAGCGGTTCCAGGTGCCAGTAGCCATATTGAAAACGGCGGCTGCCCTCGCGCGCCAGCAGCCGCGCGACGAACAGCGACAGCACCGTCATCGACGCGTCGATGACCGCGAACACGCCGTCGAAGATGATGGCCTGCGAACCGACCGCCAACCCCAGGACGATGCCGAGCGCCGCCATGCCGAAGGTGGCCCAGATCGATACGAGCAGTACCTGGGGTTCGGTGGGGGTGTTGAAATAGGAAGGATTGCGCATGATTTCGTTTCCGCTCGTATTCCTGAGCATATTCTCCAGCACCCATACTATCGCAGTCGGCCGGGGAACACGACCGGCGTCGCCCGTCCGACCACGGTGCGTGCGCGCGCCTCCCAAGCAGGGACCCTTACCGGCCGTACCGCGCACCGGAGCGCGCGCGCCCCGCCGGTTGATCGACAGCGCCGTTGGCGTAGACGGTGCTCAGCCACAGGCCCGTATCCTTGCTTGAGGAGCCGCCGGGCTGGGTTCGCGTGACGATCTCCACCTTCTTCAGCTTCCTGTGCTCCGAGTCATCGCACACGACGAAGATATTGATTTCCCGCGACTCACCTCGCATCCGGGAGGCGTCCGTTCCGGCGATGCCGGCAATGACAAGCCATAAGTCACCTTTCATGGGAGCAAAGCGGGCAAGGGCGGCAGCGTCGATGTTCACGGTCTGAATCACCGAGTTGAAATGGGACATGCTGGTGCTGGAATACACACGGGGATCCACTCTCGCCGCCTGATCCTTCCGGTATTTCAGATAGGTCGCCACCTCGCCCGCCGCGATGCGACTGCTTTCCGTGGCGCCTCCTTTGGCCAGTTCTCGCCCATTGCCGTGTCCGAACAAAGCCAATGAGGCCCGTTTATGCCACGGCAACGCCAAGCGGAATTTGTCGTTCGACATATATTGCGGCATCGTCGCTACTCCCATGAAATGGATGCGTCCCATGGCGTCGCGCCATGGGGAAATCGGTTTGTCCCGGTCCTGGCGCGCCCGCGATTCGAACGCCTCGACGCGCTCGCGACGCCCAAGCACCAAGCACCAAGCACCAAGCACCGAGCACGAGATGAGTACCCTCGCGCGAGCGATCGTTCCGTGCCGCGTGCCCGGCGGGCGGTGGACGCGGCGTCGTTCGTCCTCAGGCGGGCACGAGGCCGCTGCGTTGCGCGACCAGCGTCGCCTGGGTGCGATTGCTGACATCCAGGACCTGAAACACGGCGGAGACGTGCGCTTTCACGGTCTTTTCGCTGGTATGCAGATGTTCCGCGATCGTGCTGTTGCGCCAGCCCTGCGCCAGCAGTCCGAGCACCTCCATCTGGCGCGGCGTGAGACGCTGCGGACCGAATGGACCGCGTGCGGGCAGGACGCCTCCGCGCGGCGCCGCCGTACCGGCGATCGTACCCACCGAAGCGCCAGTCGATTCCCCGTCCGGCGCGCCAGCCGCAGCACTCACCACCGCGTCGGAAAGCACGGCGGATGCCGTATCCCCTGGCAACGGGGCCACCGGCGCGACCGCGGCGGCCGTCGTCGGTCCGGTCGCGACGCCCGGCACCGCGGCCAGATCGGGGCGAAGGCGGCGGATGGCCGCGACGAGGCTCGCGATACGGCTTCCCGAGCGTCCCGCCGCAGGCTCGACCCCGCTGGGCGCGACGCGCGCCGCGCCGCCGGCATGCGCGGCGCCCGGCCGGCGCGCCAGCGTCGCATCGGCCATCACGATCCGCAGATGGGGGGCGTACCAGCACAGCCGCTTCGCCAACAGATCGCCGGGAATGTCGGGCAACGCATCGGAGATCACCGCGATGTCGACCGGTTGCCCGGGCACCGTGACCAGTCGTAGCGCCTCGGCGCCGGTGCTGCTGCCCAGCAGCGTCACGTTCGGAAAATGCTGCTGGAAAACGGCCATCAGTGCATCGAGCAGCAAGGGGGGATCGATGATCACTGCGAGAGTCGGATTACGGTTCATCGTCGGGCATCCAGGATCGGCCGCGTAGGGCGGCAACAGCACGGGCGGCGCGCGCGTCGCGAAAAGATGGCGGCACGCACGGTCACGGCGCGAGCCACAGCGGGTCGCGTTCGTGTGTAACGCCGTGCTGGGAGGGGTTCCCGGGACAGGCGCCGCGCCTGCGCGCGAAACAGGCGGTGCGCCAATGCGCCCTTCCAAAAAAAAACCGCCAGCAAGTCACCTTGCCGGCGGTTTTTTTCGACCAGCCGGCGGTTGCCGCCGGCTGCGTTTCGATGATGCTTATGCCATCTGCTTACTCGACCTATGCTTACTCGACCTGGGACCCGCTCGGCACCACGTCCGTTTCCGGAATCGAGAAGTCAAAGTTGTCTTCCGCCGCGATCTGGTCGTGACGCTCGCGATCGGCCGCTTCCTTGGCCTTGCGCGCCTTGTGGAACGCCAGACCCGTACCCGCCGGAATCAGACGACCCACGATCACGTTTTCCTTCAGGCCGCGCAGATCGTCGCGCTTGCCCATGATCGCCGCTTCGGTCAACACGCGCGTCGTTTCCTGGAACGATGCCGCCGAGATGAACGAATCCGTCGACAGCGACGCCTTCGTGATACCCAGCAACACGTTGTCCCAGACGGCCGGGCGCTTGTCGTCCGCCACCATGCGGTCATTCTCGTCGTACAGGTCCGAACGCTCGACCTGCTCGCCCGGGATGAAACGGGTGTCGCCGGCATCGGTGATCTGCACGCGGCGCAGCATCTGACGAACGATCACTTCAATGTGCTTGTCATTGATCTTCACGCCCTGCAGACGGTACACGTCCTGCACTTCGTCGACGATGTAGCGCGCCAGCGCCTCGATACCCTGCAGACGCAGGATGTCGTGCGGATCGGCCGGGCCGTCGACGACCATCTCACCCTTGTTCAGCACCTGGCCGTCATGCACCAGCACCTGCTTTTCCTTCGCGATCAGGAACTCGTGCGGGTTGCCGTCGAGGTCGGTGATCACCAGACGCTGCTTGCCCTTGGTGTCCTTGCCGAACGACACCGTGCCGGTGACCTCGGCGAGGATGCCGGCATCCTTCGGCGAACGCGCTTCGAACAGTTCCGCCACGCGGGGCAGACCCCCGGTGATGTCACGCGTCTTCTGCGCTTCGGTCGGGATACGCGCCAGCACTTCGCCCACGTGCACCTGCTGACCGTCCTTCACGGTGATCAGCGCGCCCACCTGGAAGCCGATCGTCACCGAGTGATCGGTGTTCGGGATCTTCACTTCCTCGCCGCTCGCATCCAGCAGCTTGACCTGCGGACGCACCGTCTTCGTCGCCTGCGAACCGCGACGCTTCGAGTCGATGGCCACCAGCGTGGACAGGCCCGTCACGTCGTCGATCTGTCTGGCCACCGTCACGCCTTCCTCGACGTTCTCGAACTTCACCGTACCGCCATGCTCGGTGATGATCGGGCGCGTCATCGGATCCCACTGCGCGAGCTGGGTGCCGGCCTTGATCACGGCGCCGTCGAGCTGCAACAGCGTCGCGCCGTACGGCACCTTGTGACGTTCACGCTCACGACCGAGGTCGTCGGTGATCATCGCTTCGCCGGAACGCGAGATGACGATCTGCTCGCCCTTGCCGTTGGTGACGTAACGCATCGTCGCGGTGAAGCGCACGGTACCGTTCGACTTCGCCTCGACCGTCGATGCCACCGCCGCACGCGATGCCGCGCCGCCGATGTGGAAGGTCCGCATCGTCAGCTGCGTGCCCGGCTCGCCGATCGACTGTGCGGCGATCACGCCGACCGCCTCGCCGACGTTCACGCGGTAGCCACGGCCCAGATCGCGGCCATAGCACTTCGCGCACAGACCGTAACGGGTCTCGCAGGTCAACGGCGTGCGCACGCGCACTTCGTCGATGCCCAGACGCTCGATTTCCTCGACCATGTCCTCGTCGAGCAGCGCACCGGTCTCGTACAGCGTTTCCTGCGATTCCGGATCGACGACGTCGGCCACGGTCACGCGGCCGAGAATCCGGTCACGCAACGCCTCGACCACTTCGCCGCCCTCGACCAGCGCCTTCATCGCCACGCCGTTGCTGGTACCGCAGTCGTCCTCGACCACCACCAGATCCTGCGTCACGTCGACCAGACGACGGGTCAGATAACCCGAGTTCGCGGTCTTCAGCGCCGTATCGGCCAGGCCCTTACGCGCGCCGTGGGTCGAGATGAAGTACTGCAGCACGTCCAGGCCTTCGCGGAAGTTCGCCTCGATCGGCGTTTCGATGATCGAGCCGTCCGGCTTGGCCATCAGGCCGCGCATGCCCGCCAACTGACGGATCTGCACCGCCGAACCCCGGGCGCCGGAGTCGGCCATCATGTAGATCGAGTTGAACGATTCCTGCTGCACCGTCTTGCCGTCGCGATCGACGACCGATTCGGTGGCGAGCTGTTCCATCATCGCCTTGCCGACCGCTTCCGACGTCGCCGACCAGATGTCGACCACGTTGTTATAGCGCTCCTGCTGCGTCACCAGACCCGACATGTACTGACGGTCGTATTCCTTGACCTTCTTGCGCGCGTCGCCGACGATCGTTTCCTTCTGCGGCGGCACGAGCATGTCGTCGACGCAGATCGAGATACCGGCACGCGTCGCCAGGCGGAAGCCCGACTGCATCAACTGGTCGGCGAAGATCACCGTCTCGCGCAGACCGCAACGGCGGAAGGCCGTGTTGATCAGGCGCGAGATTTCCTTCTTCTTCAACGGCCGGTTCAGGACCGAGAACGGCAGCCCTGGCGGCAGGATCTCCGACAGGATCGAACGGCCCACGGTCGTCGGATACAGCGTGATCTTCGGCACGAACTTCGGCGCACCCTCGCTCACGTCCTCGTTCGCCACCATTTCGGTGATGCGCACGTTGACGCGCGATGCCAGCTCCACTTCCTTGTTCTCGTACGCGCGAATCGCTTCCGACACGCCGGTGAAGGTCATCCCTTCGCCCTTGCCGTTCACGCGTTCGCGGGTCGCGTAGTACAGACCCAGCACGATATCCTGCGACGGCACGATCGACGGATCGCCGTTGGCCGGGAACAGGATGTTGTTCGACGCCAGCATCAGCGTGCGCGCTTCCATCTGCGCTTCGAGCGACAGCGGCACGTGCACGGCCATCTGGTCGCCGTCGAAGTCGGCGTTGAACGCGGCGCACACCAGCGGATGCAGCTGGATCGCCTTGCCTTCGATCAGCACCGGCTCGAACGCCTGGATGCCCAGACGGTGCAGCGTCGGCGCGCGGTTCAGCATCACCGGGTGTTCGCGGATCACCTCTTCGAGGATGTCCCACACCACCGGCGTCTGGCTTTCGACTTCCTTCTTCGCGGCCTTGATCGTGGTCGCGACGCCCATCAGTTCGAGCTTGTTGAAGATGAAGGGCTTGAACAGCTCGAGCGCCATCAGCTTCGGCAGGCCGCACTGGTGCAGCTTCAGGGTCGGGCCGACGACGATCACCGAACGGCCGGAATAGTCGACGCGCTTACCCAGCAGGTTCTGCCGGAAACGGCCGCCCTTACCCTTGATGCTTTCGGTCAGGGACTTCAGCACGCGCTTGTTCGGGCCCTGCATCGCCTTGCCGCGGCGGCCGTTGTCGAGCAGCGAGTCGACGGCTTCCTGCAGCATCCGCTTTTCGTTGCGGACGATGATTTCCGGTGCCTTCAGCTCGAGCAGACGCTTCAGACGGTTGTTCCGGTTGATCACGCGACGGTACAGGTCGTTCAGGTCCGACGTGGCGAAACGACCGCCGTCTAGCGGCACCAGCGGACGCAGTTCCGGCGGCAGCACCGGCAGCACCTCGAGCACCATCCACTCGGGCTTGATGCCCGAGCGCTGGAATGCTTCGAGGACCTTCAGGCGGCGCGCGAACTTCTTGATCTTGGCTTCCGAACCAGTCGCCTTGAGTTCCGCGCGCAGCACTTCGGCCTGCGCGTCGATATCGATCGAGCGCAGCAGTTCACGCACGCCTTCCGCGCCCATCTCGGCACGGAACTCGTCGCCGAACTCCTCGACCTTCGTGTAATAGTCTTCCTCGGTCATGATCTGGCCGCGCTTGAGCGGCGTCATGCCCGGTTCGATGACCACGAAGGCTTCGAAGTACAGCACGCGTTCGATGTCGCGCAGCGTCATGTCCAGGACCATGCCCAGACGCGACGGCAGCGACTTCAAAAACCAGATGTGCGCGACCGGCGAGGCCAGTTCGATATGGCCCATGCGCTCGCGGCGCACCTTCGCCAGCGTCACTTCGACGCCGCACTTCTCGCAGATCACGCCACGGTGCTTCAGGCGCTTGTACTTGCCGCACAGGCACTCGTAGTCCTTGATCGGCCCGAAGATCTTCGCGCAGAACAGACCGTCGCGCTCCGGCTTGAAGGTACGGTAGTTGATCGTTTCCGGCTTCTTCACTTCGCCGAACGACCAGGACCGGATCTTCTCGGGCGACGCGAGACCAATCTTGATCGCGTCGAATACTTCTTCTTGCTGGACTTGCTTGAATAGATCGAGCAGAGCTTTCATTGCTTCTCTCCGTAGTCCGATTAGTTCCGGTCCAGATCGATGTCGATACCCAACGAGCGGATTTCCTTCACCAGCACGTTGAACGACTCTGGCATGCCGGCATCGATCACATGGTCGCCCTTGACGAGGTTCTCATAGACCTTGGTACGACCCGCGACGTCATCCGACTTCACGGTCAACATTTCCTGCAGCACGTACGATGCGCCGTACGCTTCGAGCGCCCAGACTTCCATTTCCCCGAAGCGCTGACCACCGAACTGCGCCTTGCCACCCAGCGGCTGCTGCGTGACCAGCGAGTACGGTCCGGTCGAACGCGCGTGCATCTTGTCGTCGACCAGGTGATGCAGCTTCAGCATGTGCATGTAGCCGACCGTCACGGTCCGCTCGAACGACTCGCCCGTGCGGCCGTCGTACAGCGTGACCTGCTGCTTCGACGGCGTCATGCCCAGCGTCTTGGCGAGCGCGTCCGGGTAGGCCAGATCCAGCGCGCGGACGATTTCCTCTTCGTTCGCGCCGTCGAACACCGGCGTCGCGTACGGCACGCCCAGCTTCAGGTTCTCGGCGAGTTCGAAGATCTCTTCGTCGTTGAAGCCGTCGAGGTCTTCCTTGTGGCCGTGCTCGTTGTAGATCTTCGTCAGGAACGTGCGCAATTCGGCCGCCTTGGCCTGCGCGCGCACCATTTCGTTGATCCGGTGACCCAGGCCCTTCGCCGCCCAGCCGAGGTGGACTTCGAGGATCTGACCCACGTTCATCCGCGACGGCACGCCGAGCGGATTGAGCACGATGTCGCACGGCGTGCCGTCGGCCATGTAGGGCATGTCCTCGATCGGCACGATCCGCGACACGACACCCTTGTTGCCGTGACGGCCGGCCATCTTGTCGCCCGGCTGCAGGCGGCGCTTGACCGCCAGATACACCTTGACCATCTTCAGCACGCCCGGCGGCAATTCGTCGCCCTGCGTGAGCTTCTTGCGCTTCTCTTCGAAGGCGAGGTCGAACTGGTGACGCTTCTGTTCGATCGATTCCTTGATCGCTTCGAGCTGCACCGCCGACTCGTCTTCCGCCAGACGGATGTCGAACCAGTGGTAGTGATCCAGATCGGCCAGGTACTCCTGCGTCAGGGCGGCGCCCTTCGCCAGCTTCTTCGGGCCGCCATTGGCGACCTTGCCGATCAGCATGCGTTCGAGGCGCTGGAACGCGTCGCCCTCGACGATGCGCAACTGGTCGTTCAGGTCCAGACGATAGCGCTTCAGCTCGTCGTCGATGATCTGCTGGGCGCGCTTGTCGCGCTGGATGCCTTCGCGGGTGAAGACCTGGACGTCGATCACGGTGCCGCTCATGCCCGAGGGCACGCGCAGCGACGTGTCCTTCACGTCCGAGGCCTTCTCGCCGAAGATCGCGCGCAGCAGCTTCTCTTCCGGCGTCAGCTGGGTCTCGCCCTTCGGCGTGACCTTGCCCACCATCACGTCGCCCGCTTCCACTTCCGCGCCGATGTAGACGATGCCCGACTCGTCCAGACGACCCAGCTGGATTTCCGCCAGGTTCGAGATGTCGCGGGTGATTTCTTCCGGTCCGAGCTTCGTGTCGCGCGCGACGACGTTCAACTCCTCGATGTGGATCGAGGTGTAGCGGTCGTCCGCCACGACCTTCTCCGAGATCAGGATCGAATCCTCGAAGTTGTAGCCGTTCCACGGCATGAACGCGACCAGCATGTTCTGGCCGAGGGCCAGTTCGCCGATGTCCGTGGACGCACCGTCGGCGATCACGTCGCCGCGGGCGACCCGGTCGCCGACCTTGACGATCGGACGCTGGTTGATGTTCGTGTTCTGGTTCGAACGCGTGTACTTGATCAGGTTGTAGATGTCGACACCGACTTCACCGGCGACCGCTTCGTCGTCGTTCACCCGGATCACGATCCGGCCCGCGTCGACATAGTCGACGTGACCGCCACGCGTCGCCTGCACGGTGGTGCCCGAGTCGACCGCCACGGTACGCTCGATACCGGTACCGACCAGCGCCTTTTCAGGACGCAAGCAGGGCACGGCCTGACGCTGCATGTTCGAACCCATCAATGCGCGGTTCGCGTCATCGTGTTCGAGGAACGGAATCAGCGAGGCGGCGACCGAGACGATCTGCGACGGCGCGACGTCCATGTACTGGACGCGGTCCGGCGTGGCCATCAGCGTTTCACCCATTTCCCGCGCCGACACCAGTTCGTCGGTCAGCGTGCCGTCCGCTGACACCGAGGCGTTCGCCTGGGCGATCAGATAACGGCCTTCCTCGATCGCCGACAGATAATCGATCTGCTCGGTGACCTTGCCGCTCTCGACCTTGCGGTACGGGGTCTCGAGGAAGCCGTACTCGTTCAGATGCGCGAACAACGCCAGCGAGTTGATCAGGCCGATGTTCGGACCTTCCGGCGTTTCGATCGGGCACACGCGCCCGTAGTGCGTCGGGTGCACGTCGCGCACCTCGAAGCCCGCGCGTTCACGCGTCAAACCGCCCGGACCCAGTGCCGAGACGCGGCGCTTGTGGGTGATTTCCGACAGCGGATTGGTCTGGTCCATGAACTGCGACAGCTGCGACGAACCGAAGAACTCGCGGATCGCCGATGAGATCGGCTTGCTGTTGATCAGGTCGTGCGGCATCAGGTTTTCGCTTTCGGCCTGACCCAGACGCTCCTTGACCGCGCGCTCGACCCGCACCAGACCGGCACGGAACTGGTTCTCGGCGAGTTCGCCGACGCAGCGCACGCGACGGTTGCCGAGGTGATCGATGTCGTCGACCTCGCCCTTGCCGTTGCGCAGTTCCACCAGGATCTTGATGGTCGCGAGGATGTCGTCATCCTGCAGCGTCATCGGGCCGACGATTTCGTCACGGCCCACGCGGCGGTTGAACTTCATGCGGCCGACCTTCGACAGGTCGTACGCATCCTCGCTGTAGAACAGGCGATTGAACAGCGCCTCGACAGCCTCTTCGGTCGGCGGCTCGCCCGGACGCATCATCCGGTAGATCGCGATGCGGGCCGCGGTCTTGTCCGTGGTTTCGTCGATGCGCAGGGTCTGCGAGATGTACGGACCCTGATCCAGATCGTTCGTGTAGATCGTCTGGATGTCCTTGACCGAACCGGCGCGCAGCTTTTCGAGCACGCCTTCGGTCAGTTCCTCGTTCGCGGTTGCGATCACTTCGCCGGTCTCGGCGTCGATCACGTTCTTCGCGAGCACACGGCCGAGGAGGTAGTCTTCCGGCACCGAGATGAACTTGGTCTTCGCGTTTTCGAGATCGCGGATGTGCTTCGCGTTGATGCGCTTTTCCTTCGCGACGACGACGTTGCCGTCACGATCGGAAATGTCGAAGCGCGCCACTTCGCCGCGCAGACGCTCGGCGACGAACTCCACCTGCGCGCCTTCCGGCATCAGCGTGAAGTTGTCGAAGACAAAGAAGTTCGCGAGGATCTGTTCCGGCGTCAGGCCGATGGCCTTCAGCAGGATGGTCACCGGCATCTTGCGGCGGCGGTCGACGCGGAAGTACAGCACATCCTTCGGATCGAATTCGAAGTCGAGCCAGGAGCCACGGTAGGGAATGATCCGCGCCGAGAACAGGAGCTTGCCCGAGCTGTGCGTCTTGCCCTTGTCGTGCTCGAAGAACACGCCCGGCGAACGGTGCAGCTGCGAAACGATGACCCGCTCCGTGCCATTGATCACGAAGGAGCCGTTTTCCGTCATCAGGGGCATTTCGCCCATGTAGACTTCCTGCTCCTTCACTTCCTTGACGACCGGCTTGCTCGGCGATTCCTTGTCCAGAATCACCAGCTGCACGACCGCGCGCAACTGCGAGCAGAACGTCAGGCCGCGCTGCTGGCATTCGGTCACGTCGAAGGCCGGGGGCGACAGCATGTAGCGCACGAATTCCAGACGCGCGAAGCCGTTATGCGAGACGATCGGGAAAACGGAGGTGAACGCCGCCTGCAAGCCCTCGGGCTTGCGGGTGGGCGCAGCGGTTTCCTGCTGCAGGAAGGCGCTGAAGGACTCTAGCTGGGTTGCCAGCAGATAGGGAACCGGGTGAACGTTGGTGCGCTTCGCAAAACTCTTGCGGATGCGCTTTTTCTCGGTGAAGGAATATTGCATACTATCTCCAGATCACGGCGGGCGATTGTCATGGCAGACGTCTAACCCGGGTGTTCACCGACTGAGGCCCGAAATCCGCTCCACGATGGAACGGACGTAGAAAGCTTGGTGGTTGGCCGCTACCAACCATGGCTGACGGCAGCGCGATCCGCGGAGGACCGAAATCCTCCCGACCCGCGCTGCCCGACCAAACTTGCCTTCTGCAGTCGCTTCAGAAGACAAAGAAAGGCTGTTGCACCCTATAGGATAACCGCAACAGCCTTTCTTTGTTTTCTATCGCCGAATACCGCGACGAAACGCAAAAAGGCTGACGGGGGAAACCCGCCAGCCTCCACGCAACGGGTCGTGTCTTACTTGACTTCGACCTTCGCGCCCGCATCCGTCAGCTTCTTGGCGATCGTCTCGGCTTCTGCCTTGGCGATCGATTCCTTCACCGGCTTCGGTGCGCCGTCGACCAGGTCCTTCGCTTCCTTCAGGCCCAGACCGGTGATTTCACGCACGGCCTTGATGGTGCCAACCTTGTTCGCGCCGGCTTCGAGCAGCATGACCGTGAATTCGGTCTGCTCTTCGACAACCGCTGCGGCGCCTGCCGGGCCTGCTACTGCCATTGCAGCTGCCGACACGCCAAACTTCTCTTCGAACGCCTTGATCAGGTCGTTCAGTTCCAGAACGGTCAGGTTGCCTACGGCTTCCAGGATGTCGTCTTTGGTGATTGCCATGATTGAAATTGCCTTATGAATTGATTGCTTTACATCCGACGCCACACCGCACGGGCAGTGTGGCAACGCGGGCCGGGGGCCACGCCATGCACGACTTATTCAGCCGATGCGGCGGGTTGTTCCGAGGCTTCAGCCGCGGCCGGCTCAGCCGCGGCCGGTTCGGCCGCTGCGTCTTCGGCAGCGGCTTCCGGTGCGGATGCTCCTTCTTCTTTCTGGGCGGCGAGAGCGGCCAGCGCACGGGCAAAGCCCGACACCGGTGCCTGCATGACGCCAAGCAGCAAGCCGAGCAGTTCTTCGCGGCTCGGGATGGACGCCAGCGCCTGAACGGCAGCCTTGTCCAATACCTGACCTTCGTAAGAACCCGCGCGGATGACCAACTTGTCGTTGCTCTTCGCGAAGTCGTTGACGACCTTGGCTGCGGCCACGGCGTCTTCCGACAAACCGTAGATCAGCGGACCGGTCATCTGCTCAGCCAACGGAGCGAACGACGTCCCTTCGACGGCGCGGCGCGCCAGCGTGTTTTTCAACACGCGAAGGTAGACGTTCTTTTCACGTGCGACGGCACGCAGCTTCGTCAGATCGCCAACCGCAATGCCGCGATATTCAGCGAGCACGATGGTCTGGGATTTCGCAACCTGCGCGGAAATCTCAGCCACCACTGCCTGCTTATCTTCCCTATTGAGTGGCACGGTTAAAACTCCTGATTCGACAGTCCCGCGGGTAGCGGGTCCATCGCATTTCAACAACGGCGTCCGTCGGTTAGGAGCATTTCAAACGGGCCACGATAAGTCGCGACAACCGCAATCAATCCTGCAAAACGTCTCGGGTGCGCCATCTGCGTTGGTCAAATTAAGGATCGGAAAGCCCGCTCCACCAACGGTCTTTGACGACCGGATGTCCTGTCGACCCGCTTGACCGAACATCCGCCCCAAAGTTCTTCCTGACGGCGGGGAACGGCGCGCCTGTTCGGTCGCCCCGCTCCCCGCCGTCATTGTCTTTACTGCGCGGTCAGCGTCGACTGGTCGACGCGCACGCCGGCGCCCATCGTGCTGGACACCGCGATGCGACGCACGTAGATGCCCTTGCTCGTCGCCGGCTTTAGCTTCTGCAGCGCTTCGATCAGCGCGTTCAGATTCTGCTGCAGCGCGGTCGGCTCGAACGACGCGCGGCCGATCGTACCGTGAATGATGCCGCCCTTGTCGACACGGAACTGGACCTGACCCGCCTTGGCGTTCTTCACTGCCGTGACGACGTCCGGCGTCACCGTGCCCACCTTCGGGTTCGGCATCAGGCCGCGCGGGCCGAGGATCTGACCGAGCGTACCGACCACGCGCATCGTGTCCGGCGAAGCGATCACGACGTCGAAGTTCAGGTTACCGGCCTTAACCTGCTCTGCCAGATCTTCCATACCGACGATGTCGGCACCGGCGGCACGTGCCTGCTCGGCTTTCTCGCCCTGCGCGAACACCGCGACGCGGACCGACTTGCCGGTACCTGCGGGCAGCACCACCGAACCTCGCACCACCTGGTCCGACTTCTTCGCGTCAACGCCCAGCTGGACGGCGACGTCGATCGACTCGTCGAACTTCGCGGTGGCGTTTTGCTTGACCAGCTTCAGCGCGTCAACCAATGCGTACGTCTTCGTGCGGTCAACCGTGGCGGCAACCGCCTGGAGACGCTTGGATACCTTAGCCATTTACAGACCCTCCACCGTGATGCCCATCGAGCGAGCGCTGCCCGCGACCGTTCGAACTGCCGCTTCCAGATCGGCAGCGGTCAGGTCGGGCGTCTTGGTCTTCGCGATTTCTTCCGCCTGCGCGCGCGTGATCGAGCCGACCTTGTCGGTATGCGGCTTCGGCGAGCCCTTCGTCACGCCGGCTGCCTTCTTGATCAGTACGGTCGCCGGCGCGGTCTTCAGGACGAACGTGAAGCTCTTGTCCGCGAACGCGGTGATCACCACCGGCGTCGGCAGGCCCGGCTCCAGACCCTGGGTCTGCGCGTTGAACGCCTTGCAGAACTCCATGATGTTCAGGCCGCGCTGGCCCAGTGCCGGACCGACCGGCGGCGACGGGTTGGCTTTACCTGCAGGAATCTGCAGCTTGATATAGCCGATAATCTTTTTTGCCATTTTCTTGCCTCATGAGGGCGAAACCGCCCGTGAGTGATAACGCACCGTTCGCGTCGGTCGGCCACCCCGGATCAAATCCGGAGAACCCTGCCCAGCGCCGCGGCGCTCCTCGATGGTCCAGCCGGGGACCTGTGGTCCGGCGCGCGTGGGGCGCGCCCGTCCTCAGGTTTTCTCGACTTGACCGAACTCCAGCTCGACGGGGGTGGCACGGCCAAAAATCGTGACCGACACGCGCACCCGCGACTTCTCGTAATTCACTTCTTCGACGGTGCCGTTGAAGTCCGTGAACGGACCATCCTTGACACGCACCATCTCGCCGATTTCGAACAGGGTCTTCGGCCGCGGCTTCTCGACGCCTTCCTGCATCTGCGACATGATCTTGTCGACTTCGCGCTGCGAAATCGGACTCGGCCGGTTGCGCTGGCCGCCGATGAAACCCGTAACCTTCGCGGTATTCTTCACCAGATGCCAGGTCTCGTCGTTCATGTCCATTTCCACGAGCACATAGCCCGGGAAAAAGCGACGTTCGGTAACCGTCTTCTGGCCGTTCTTGATTTCGACGACTTCCTCGGTCGGCACCAGGATGCGCCCGAATTCGGTGGTCATCTCTGCACGCGTGATACGTTCGGTCAACGCGCGCTGCACACTCTTTTCCATGCCCGAATAGACATGAACCACATACCAGCGCTTGCTGGAAGGGGTGGTCTCGGTGGTTGCCGGTGTATCGCTCATGTTATCTCCAACCCAGGATCACCGAGAAAATCATCCATTCGATGGTCTTGTCGGTAAGCCAAAGGTAAATCGCCATCACGACAACAAAGCCGAACACGACCAGCGTGGTCTGGCTCGCTTCCTTGCGCGTCGGCCATACGACCTTGCGCACTTCGCGATACGCGTCCTTCGAAAAACCGACGAAGGTCTTGCCCGCATAGGAGAACGACGCGATCGCGGCGCCACCGATAATGCAGATCAACAATACGACGGTCCGGATAGCGAGATTCTGGCCACTCAGCAAGTAGAACGCTACGATACCGATCACCGCCAGTGCCACGCCTGCGGCCAGCATCAGCTTGTCGCTCGACGTGTTGACAGTTTCGACGGGAGGATTCGCCATAAGACCTTGGAAGCACCCGCCAGAGGAGGCGGGCGCGCAAATTGGCAGGGGCAGAGGGAATCGAACCCCCAACCTTCGGTTTTGGAGACCGACGCTCTGCCAGTTGAGCTATACCCCTAAAACCATACAAGGGCAGGCCATGACAGCCCACCCCGTAACTGGCACTACGTCAAACCTGCGAGCAGGGCCCGGGCAGGCACCCGGGCCCTGCTTCACCAACTACTTAGGCGACGATCTTCGCGACCACGCCGGCGCCGACCGTACGGCCACCTTCGCGGATCGCGAAGCGCAGACCTTCTTCCATCGCGATCGGGTTGATCAGCTTCACCGAGATCGACACGTTGTCGCCCGGCATGACCATTTCCTTGCCTTCCGGCAAAGCGATCGAACCCGTCACGTCCGTCGTGCGGAAGTAGAACTGCGGACGGTAGTTGTTGAAGAACGGCGTGTGACGGCCTCCCTCATCCTTGCTCAGCACGTACACTTCGGCCGTGAAATCCGTGTGTGGCTTGATCGAACCCGGCTTCGACAGCACCTGGCCACGCTCCACGTCTTCGCGCTTCGTACCGCGCACCAGCACGCCGACGTTGTCGCCTGCCTGACCCTGGTCCAGCAGCTTGCGGAACATTTCCACGCCCGTGACGATCGTCTTCACCGTCGGCTTGATGCCCACGATCTCGACTTCCTCACCGACCTTGATGATGCCGCGCTCGACGCGACCCGTCACCACCGTGCCGCGACCCGAGATCGAGAACACGTCTTCGATCGGCANTTCTTGATACTTTCGCATTCCCGCCACTCCGAGGAGCGGCGGGTGCGTCGCCATCAAGCGCCCACACTTATCGGCTGTAAATTTTTAAAGAGCAATGCAGCGCCAGGGACTTCGTCACCTGCCTACTGCTTGCTGCCGGTTAAGTACCGTGCAGCAGAGAAGCGAGATTATGTACCGCTTCTGCAATTTCGTCAAGCATTTTGTTTCGGCTTTCGCTGCAACATCCTGTTCGACCCGGCGGGTTCGGCGTCCTGCCGGTCAAGCGTCAAACACCTGCTTCACCGTTGCCAAACCCCCGTCCCGCCTTGCTTTCACCGCCTGCGCCGCGCCGCTTTCGCGGCACTCGCTGGCCTGTTTCTGCAGCGGGGAGGCGAATATTAGATCCGTTCCGCCATCCGTGCAAGCGGTTTTCGAAAAAAGGTGAAAACGACGCGATGTCGGCGAGGAACCCGCGCGGTGCGTCGGGTTACTACCCGCCAGGGCCATCCTTCGCGCGACGCGACGTCCGCGCTGGATGGTTCGTCCCCGCCTCGCCCGATGCGCTCGGTACGGCGGCCCCTGCGGACCCTTGCTGGATGCCCATTTCATGAACTACCAATCGCTGTTGACCGGTCTGCAACTGGAGACCCGTCTCGACCTCGCCGCCGCGGTGAAAAGCGGCAGCTGCACGATCCAGTTCGACGGCACGCTCGACGTGACGCTGGATGCCGGCGATCGTGACGGCGAGAAAACGCTGCTATATCTCCATGCGGTGATCGGAACGACCCCGGATATCGGCGGAGAAGCGTTGCTCACCCGCCTCCTGCAACTTCACCTGTTCGGTCTTGCCACCCACAACGGTGTCTTCGGGCTGGAACCGCAGTCAAACCATGTGCTGTTTTTCCAGACGATCGATCTGTCCAGATTGACGGACCAGGAAGCGCTCGCAGGCGTGGAAGCATTCGTCAACCAGGCAGTGCGCTGGCGCGAATATCTGCCGCAACTCCACCTGGCCGCATTGCCGGAAAATTCCCCGGCGCATTTTGTCGAGACGGCTTGAGGGGCTTGCCGTTTTCAGCACGCCCGAAAACGGCAAGCGCCCTGCCCCCCACCCTCGGCTCGAAGCACATCTTCCACCAGGAACCCCATCATGCAGATTCCATCGGCAATCACCACGGCGTTGCAATTCGCCTTCCACACCGTCGCCGCGAAGGTCATGGCGTTATCCAGCGAGGTGAATCACTTCGTCAGCCGCATCACGCAGGGACGCGTCAATCAGGCGGTGTTCGCTGAAAAAGCCGCTCACTATGCGGTCAAGCTGGACGCGGAATGTCCTTATCTGGCCAAGAAGCTGGGCATGCGGCCCAGCGCGATCATTTCAGCGGTATGCAGTGGCAACCGCAGCGACATCCTCAATACCGCACAGAATCTGCTGCATGCCGGGGTACGCGAACTGATCGGGGAACGCCCGGGCGATCGTAACTGCATCCTCGCCGGGCTGTTCGCCAGGGACGAAGCGCCCCGCGCCTGACGGGGCCAGGCCTCCTGTCCGCGCTCAGGAACGCGGTAGAATCAGCCACATCCGGCCGGATTGCTTCATCTTGCCGGCCAGATCGCCCGCTTCGTCGCCCAGCCCCCAGAAAAAGTCGGCCCGCACGCCCCCCTTGATCGCCGAACCCGTGTCCTGCGCGAAGACCAGCCGGTTCATCGACGCGCCGCTCAACGGGCGTGTCGTCGCCAGGAAAACAGGCAGGCCGAGCGGGATCGCGGTGGGATCGACCGCGATCGAGCGCTCCGGCGTCAGCGGCACGCCCAGCGCCCCGATCGGCCCATCGGTGCCGGCACCTTCTCCGTTCGGGGCCATCTCCTTAAAGAAAACGAAGCGCGGATTGACGTCCAGCAGCCCGGCGACACGCTGCGGATTGGCCCGCGCCCACGATTTGATGCCCTGCATCGTCGCTTGCGCCGGCGTGAGCTCGCGCGCGTCGAGCAGCCAGCGGCCGATCGATTTATAGGGTTGGTTGTTCGTGCCGGCAAACCCGACGCGCATCACCGATCCATCCCGCAGGACGATCCGTCCGGACCCCTGCACCTGCAAAAAGAACGCTTCGATCGGATCGTCGACATACACCAGCTCGAGCCCGTTGAGCGTGCCGGAGCGTTCCAGTTCGGCACGGCTGCCGAGGGCGGCGGTGCGGTGACCGCCGCCGGGCCAGCGATACAGGGGATAGAGATACGGCGCCTCGCGGGTCCGCGACCCGTGCAGCAACGGCTCGTAGTATCCGGTCACCAGACCCTGGACCGTGCCGTCGCGGTTCGCCAGTTGGTACGGAATGAAGTTGGTCTCGAAGAAATTGCGCGTGGCATTGCCGTCGAGTTCGTCGATCTGGGCGGCCAGCGCACACGGCCGGCGCCAGTCGGCCTGCGCACCCAGGCGGCTGCAACTCTGCCGCAGTGCGGACATCGCGCCGATCAATTCGTCGTCGCCCCAGCCGCTCACCGCCGACCACGCGGCCGGGGTCAGGCGCTCCGTTGCAACGATCTGCGCGACGTTCGGCGTCGTGCTCGGACCGCCGGCTGTGGTTCCCGTGAGCGCACGCTCCGAACGGGGGCCGGCGCAGGACGCCAGCAAAACGGCGGTCAACACCGTCCAGACAATCTTCGAAAAGGACATCAAAATCGCACAACCTGGTCGCGGGCCCGTGTGCATGCAGTACGGGCCGGTGGGTAGGATCGATCGCGCGGCGTCCCGTAGCGCCGCGCGGGTTCCGCCGCGTCAGCGCACGCAGCGGGAGGGTGGCCAGCGCCGGCCTAACGTCAATGCAGCGTACGCGGCATCGTCAGGGAAAATGCGGCGACGGGCGCTTCGAAGCGCTCGCCATCCTCGGCGACGCAGAAGAACTCGCCGCTCATCGTGCCGACCGGCGTGGGAATCATCGCCCAACTCGTGTATTCGAACTGCTCGCCAGGCGCAAGCAGCGGCTGATTGCCGACGACCCCGAGGCCTTTGACCTCCTGTACGTCGCCTTCGCTGTCGGTGATCACCCAGTGCCGCGAAATCAATTGCGTGCCGACTGCCCCCGCATTGCGAATCGTGATGGTGTAGGCGAATGCGTACTTCCGGCGCTCGGGATCCGATTGCTCCGGCAGGAAGCGCGGCGCGACGGTGACCGTCATGTTGTACTGGCTCATACTGGGACGTCTCTCAAGAAAATAGAGCGGGGGGCGACGCAGCGGCGCCATTCGGCGTACGCTGCGATGCGACCCGAAGGTTGCCCGCTGCCAGGGAGGGGCGAGGACGCCGGCCGACAGGCATGAAAAGGAAAAAACCGTGCTGATTCTGCTTGAAGCACCGAACGCCCGCAACACCGGCCGCATGCGCGCGACGCGTGTACGGTTCGCCAGCATGCCGGTAAAATAATGCTTTGCGCAAGCCCGCGATGCGCTGCTGCGCACGCGCGTCCCCGCCCCACGATGATCCAGCAGACGCCATGAACCCATATGTGATCGCCCCCAGCATCCTGTCCGCCGACTTCGCCAAACTGGGCGAGGAGGTCCGCACTGTCGTCGCCGCGGGCGCCGACTGGATCCATTTCGACGTGATGGACAACCATTATGTGCCGAACCTGACAATGGGGCCGATGATCTGCGAGGCGCTGCGTCCGCACACCCAGGCGCCCATCGACGTTCACCTGATGGTGAAGCCGGTCGACAGCCTGGTGCCGGCGTTCGCCAAGGCCGGCGCGAACGTGATCAGCTTCCATCCGGAAGCGTCCGAGCATATCGACCGCACGCTGGGCCTGATCCGCGACCAGGGTTGTCACGCGGGTCTGGTCTTCAATCCTGCGACATCGCTGAGTTATCTGGACCATGTGATGGACCGCATCGATCTCGTGCTGATCATGTCGGTCAATCCCGGTTTCGGCGGCCAGTCCTTCATCCCCGAGGCGCTCAACAAGGTGCGTGAGGCCCGCGCGCGCATCGACGCCTACACCGCTCGCACCGGCCGCCGCATCCGGCTCGAGGTCGACGGCGGCGTCAAGGTCGAGAACATCGGCGCGATCGCCGCGGCCGGCGCGGACACCTTCGTCGCCGGATCGGCGATCTTCGGCAAGCCGGACTATGCGGCGGTGATCGAGGACATGCGTGCCGCGCTGACGACGCAGACGGCCGAAGCCGCCGCCAGCGCCGCGCCCTGAACCGCGTCCTCACCCGTAACCGCCTTGTCTACATCATGACCGATCCCGTGCCACCATCCGACATCCCCACCGCAGGCGCCGCCGCGTCGGCCGCGCCGTCTGTCGGCGCGGCACCCTCCGAGACGCCGCCGCCCTTCACGCCGCGCGCGCTGCCGCCCGGCCTGCGCGCGGCGATCGTCGACCTAGACGGCACGATGCTCGACACCGCCGACGATTTCACCGCCGCGCTCAATGGCGTGCTGAGCGGTCTGAGCCTGAAGCCGATCAGTCGTGCGGAAGTCATCGCCTATATCGGCAAGGGATCGGAACGCCTGATCCACGACGTGCTGCGCGCGCGCCTCTCCCCCGCCGCCGCCGACGCCGCGTTCGAGCGGGCCTGCGCTGATTATCAGCACGAATACGGCAAGATCAATGGCCATCATGCCCACCTCTATCCGGAGGTGGTCGAGGGGCTGGCCGCGCTGCGCGGACTCGGGCTGAAACTGGCCTGCGTCACAAACAAGCCGGAACGCTTCGCCCGCGCACTGCTCGAACATCACGATCTCGCCCGGTACTTCGATGCGATCTATGGCGGTGACAGCCTGCCGCGCAAGAAGCCGGACCCGCTGCCGATGCGCACGGCCTGCGCGGCACTGGGCGCGACACCGCAGACCGCGGTCGCCATCGGCGATTCCGAAAACGACGTCGCCGCGGCGCGCGCCGCCGGCCTCGCCAGCCTGACGGTGCCGTATGGTTATAACCACGGCAAGCCCGTGCAAGGGCTGGAAACCGATGCTATAGTAGGTACGCTGCTCGATGCGGCGCGTCTGCTGGGTCACGGACGTGCCCCGGCCGAATCGACATGAATCGCACGATTCGAACCGCCTCGGCTTCCAATTAGCTCAATTTCCATCGAACTCATGTTTCTCAACAAAAAACAGCGTCATGGCGACATCGACCGGGGGGCCTGGCCCTGGCGTCGCTGGTCTTGGTGATTTTGCCCCGAGGCCGCCGGAGCATCCCCGTTCCGGTATCCGTTTTTTGTTGTCCGTTCCCCGCTCGTCGGACCGTCGCTGGTAGATAATCCAGCGATTGTCCAGACTGCCTGCTTCGTTGTTTCCGGATGGCCGATGCCGTATTCTTTCGCGGCGGCGGCGATCCAGGCAACGCGCGGGACGAACGACGCCCGCCCGACACCGCTTCGCGTCCTCTCCTACCAATAGGGAGACGCGAGAACGACCCGGGCTGCAAGAGAGAGACATGACCGAACTCGAATTCCAATCGCTGGCCAAGGCTGGCTACAATCGCATCCCCCTGATCGCGGAAGCGCTCGCCGATCTGGAGACGCCGCTTTCGCTCTATCTGAAGCTCGCCCAGCGCGAGCGCAACGGCACGAATTCGTTCCTGTTGGAATCCGTGGTGGGCGGCGAGCGTTTCGGTCGCTACTCCTTCATCGGGCTGCCCGCCCGCACCCTGGTGCGCACGCGTCGGGACGCGGACGGCATCCGCACCGAAGTCGTCCGGGACGGCGAGGTGGTGGAAACGTCGCACGCCAATCCGCTCGATTTCATCGCCGAGTTCCAGGCGCGCTACCGGGTGGCGCCCCGCGCCGGGTTGCCGCGGTTCTCCGGTGGCCTGGCGGGGTATTTCGGTTATGACGCGGTGCGCTTCATCGAGAAGAAGCTCGCCCATACCGCACCGGTGTCCGATCCGCTCGACATGCCCGACATCCAGTTGCTGCTGACCGAGGAAGTGGCGGTCATCGACAACCTGGCCGGCAAGCTCTATCTGATCGTGCATGCCGACCCGGCCGCGCCCGAGGCCTATTCCCGCGCCCGGCAGCGGCTGCGCGAACTGCGCGACCGCCTGCACCAGCCGGTGCAGACGCCGGTGACGTCGTCGTCGGTGCGCACGGAGACCTATCGCGAATTCGCCCGCGACGACTACCTGATCGCGGTGCGCCGCGCGAAGGAAGAGATCGAGGCGGGCGAGCTGATGCAGGTCCAGGTAGGGCAACGGCTCGTGAAGCCGTTTCGCGATTCGCCATTGTCGCTGTATCGCGCGCTGCGCTCGGTCAACCCGTCGCCGTACATGTATTTCTACAATTTCGGCGACTTCCACGTGGTCGGTTCGTCCCCGGAGATCCTGGTGCGGCAGGAACCGCGCGGCGACGAGCGCATCGTGACGATCCGCCCGCTCGCCGGCACCCGCCCGCGCGGCGCGACGCCCGAAACCGACGCCGCGCTGGCTACCGAACTGCTCGCCGACCCGAAGGAAATCGCCGAGCACGTGATGCTGATCGATCTGGCGCGCAACGATGTGGGCCGCATCGCCAAGACCGGCACGGTGCACGTGGTCGACAAGATGCAGATCGAGAAATACTCGCACGTCCAGCATATCGTGAGCGCCGTCGAAGGCACGCTCAAGTCGGGCCTGTCGAATCTCGACATCCTGCGCGCGACCTTCCCGGCCGGCACGCTGAGCGGCGCACCGAAGGTCCGTGCGATGGAGATGATCGACGAACTCGAACCGGTCAAGCGCGGTCTGTACGGCGGTGCCGTCGGTTACCTGTCCTTTACTGGCGACATGGATCTGGCGATCGCCATCCGCACCGGCATCATCAAGAGCGGCAATCTGTACGTGCAGGCCGCCGCGGGCATCGTGGCGGACTCGGTGCCCGAAGCCGAATGGCAGGAAACCGAAAACAAGGCGCGCGCGGTGCTGCGCGCCGCCGAGCGGGTACAGGACGGACTCGACGGGGACTTTTGACCGCGGTTTCCGTCATTTCCCGGTCGCACCCCGATCGTCTCGCCGACGGTTCCGGCGGCGACTTTACCGGTTCTGCGCACCCTGCCGTTCCTGCCCATTTTCGCGTTGCCGTCCTGCCGGCGGGCGCCGCCCGGGGGACACCCGGCCCGGCGCCGGCGAACGCCGAAAACCTGCATTCCTGAATTGAGAGGCTACGATGCTGCTGATGATCGATAACTACGACTCCTTTACCTATAATCTCGTCCAGTATTTCGGTGAACTCGGCTGCGACGTCCGCACCGTGCGCAACGACGAGATCACGACCGCGGAAATCGCCGAACTGGCGCCGACGCAGATCTGCCTGTCGCCCGGCCCGAGCGATCCGCAACACGCCGGCGTCACGCTCGACGTGCTGCGCGAATTCGCGGGCAAGCTGCCCATCCTGGGCGTGTGCCTGGGCCATCAGGCAATCGGCGAGGCATTCGGCGGGCGGGTGATCCGCGCGAAAACCGTGATGCACGGCAAGGTCAGCGAAATCGAAACCGACCAGCAGGGCGTGTTCACCACCCTGCCCAAGCGCTTCGCGGTCACGCGCTACCATTCGCTGGCGATCGAGCGCGACACCCTGCCCGATTGTCTCGAAATCAGCGCGCAAACCGACGACGGCGAAATCATGGGCGTGCGGCACCGGACCCTGCCCGTCGAAGGCGTGCAGTTCCACCCGGAGTCGATCCTCAGCGAACACGGCCACGCGATGCTGCGCAATTTCGTGCAGCGCTGAGATCGCCCCCTCTTCACCCCCATCGAAGCGCCAGGAACCCGCATGACCATTCGTCCCCAAGACGCGCTGCAGCGCACGATCGAACACCGTGAACTCTTTCACGAGGAGATGGTGCATCTGATGCGCCTGATCATGCGCGGCGAACTGGCGCCGACGATGGCCGCCGCGATCCTGACGGGCCTGCGGGTCAAGAAGGAGACGATCGGCGAAATCACCGCCGCGGCGACCGTCATGCGGGAATTCGCGCGGCATGTCGACGTCGCGGACAACACGCATTTCGTCGATATCGTCGGCACCGGCGGCGACGGCGCGCACACTTTCAATATCTCGACCGCGGCGATGTTCGTCGCGGCGGCGGCCGGCGCGAAAGTCGCGAAACACGGCAACCGCAGCGTTTCGAGCACCTCGGGCAGCGCCGACGTGCTGGAGTCCCTGGGCGTGAACCTGATGCTGTCGCCCGGGCAGGTGGCGGCGTCCATCGCGGAGACCGGGATGGGTTTCATGTTCGCGCCGAACCATCATCCGGCAATGAAGAACATTGCGGCGGTGCGCCGCGAACTGGGCGTGCGCACGCTGTTCAACATCCTGGGCCCCCTGACCAACCCGGCCGGCGCGCCGAACCAGCTAATGGGCGTGTTTCATCCCGATCTGGTCGGTATCCAGGTAAGGGTCATGCAGCGTCTGGGCGCCAAGCATGTGCTGGTGGTGCATAGCCAGGACGGGATGGACGAGATTTCGCTGGGCGCGGCCACGCTGGTGGGCGAACTGCGCGACGGCGAAATCCGCGAATACGAGATTCATCCGGACGATTTCGGCCTGCCCATGATGTCGAACCGTTCGATTCGCGTCGACAGCCCGGAGGCGTCGCGCGCGATGCTGCTCGCCGCGCTCGACGACACGCCCGGCGCGGCACGCGACATCGTCGCGCTCAACGCCGGCGCGGCGCTGTATGCCGCGGACGTCGCCGCGTCGATCGGCGACGGGATCGAACTCGCGCGCCAGGCGATTTCGAGCGGCGCCGCGCGCGCGAAAGTCGCGGCCCTCGTCCGCTTTACCCAAGCCCTCAAAGAGAACGCCTGATGTCGAACATCCTGGAAAAGATCGTCGCGGTGAAGCGCGAGGAAATCGCGGCGTCGCTACGCACCCTGCCGTTCGAGGCGCTGCGCCTGGAGGCGGAGCGTCGCACGCCCGACGGCGCACGCGACTTCGTGGCCGCGTTGCGCCGCAAGCAGACCGACGGCCTGCCGGCGATCATTGCCGAGATCAAGAAAGCCAGCCCGTCGAAGGGCGTGATCCGCGAACGGTTCGTACCGGCGGAAATTGCGGCGACCTATGCGCATCACGGCGCGGCCTGCCTGTCGGTGCTGACCGACGTGTCCTTCTTTCAGGGCAGTGTCGCGTATCTGCAGGCGGCGCGGGCGGCCTGCGCGCTGCCGGTACTGCGCAAGGATTTCATCGTCGACCCGTACCAGGTCTATGAAGCCCGCGCGATGGGCGCCGACTGCATCCTGCTGATCGCGGCGATCCTGTCGCCCGACGAAATGCGCGACCTTGAGGCTTTGGCCGCATCGCTCGATCTGGCCGTGCTGGTCGAAATCCACGGCCGTGCCGAACTCGATGCGGCGCTGTCGCTGCGCACGCCCCTGCTGGGCATCAACAACCGCGATCTGCGGACTTTCGAGACATCGCTCGACAACACATTGTCGTTGCTGGGCGAACTGCCGGCGGACAAGATGGTGATCACCGAATCCGGGATCGCCAACGCGGACGACGTCCGCCGCCTGCGCGACGCCGGCGTGCCGGGTTTCCTGGTCGGCGAAGCCTTCATGCGCGCGCCGGATCCCGGCGTCGAACTGGCCCGCCTGTTCCGGCCCGCGGCCTGACTCCGGTCCGCCCCGGGTTCCGACATTCCCCCTATTCCCGAGACAGGCATGGCCATCGAGAAAGAACTGAAGCTCGCGCTGGGCACCGCGCTCATCGATGCCGCGGTGCATTTTCTGGACGCGGCGAGCGGCGGCGCGGGCCGCACGATCACGCTTGGCAATGTCTATTTCGACACCCCCGCGCTGGCGTTGGCGCAGGCACGGGTGGCGCTGCGGCTGCGCCGCACGCCCGACGGCTGGTTGCAGACCTTGAAGACCGCCGGAAAGGCCACGCAGGGTCTGCACGCGCGGGGCGAATGGGAACAACCGGTGGCAGGCGAAGCGCTCGAATTGCCGGCGCTGCTGGACGCCTGCGACGATGCCGCCGCGCGGGCCGCGGTCGCGGCCCACGCCGCACATCTGCGGCCGGTGTTCCGCACCGATTTCGATCGCACGCTGTGGATCGTCGAGGTCGAGGGTGCCCGGATCGAGGCGGCGCTCGATCTGGGCGCCGTCGCCTCGGACCTGACCGATGCGACCGTCCCGATCCGGGAAATCGAACTGGAATTGAAATCCGGCGACGAAGCGGCGCTGCTGGCGTTCGCCGCGCGCCTGCGCGACGCGGTCCCGGGGTTGATGCCGGACGATGTGTCGAAAGCGGCCCGAGGCTATGGCCTCTTCAGGAAAGCCGGTGGCCATGCGGTGAGCGACGCCGCCCTCGCACGCCAGTTCGCCACGATCCCGACCGCCTGGCGCCGGCCGCTCGACGCGTTCATCGGCAGTCCGACCTATACGCGGCTGTGCGCTTTCGTCGACGGCGAACGCGCTGCCGGGAAAACGATCTACCCGGCCGAGCCCTTTCGCGCGCTGCTGCTGACCCCGCCGGAGGACGTCAAGGTGGTGATCCTCGGGCAGGATCCTTACCACGGCGAGGATCATGGCATCCCGCAGGCGCACGGGCTCGCGTTCTCCGTCCCGCCCGGCGTGCGTCCGCCGCCGTCGCTGCGCAATATCTGCAAGGAAATCAGCGCCGAATTCGGCTTCGGGCCACCACCGCACGGCTGCCTCGATCACTGGGCGCGGCAAGGTGTGCTGCTGCTGAACACGGTGCTCACCGTCGAACGCGACAAAGCGGCGAGTCACGCCAAACGCGGCTGGGAACCGTGCACCGACGCGCTGATCGCGCACCTCGGACAGCAACGGCAAGGCATCGTGTTCATGCTGTGGGGCGCGCATGCGCAGGCCAAACGCACGCTGCTCGCGCAACACGCGCATCATCTGGTACTGGAAGCGCCGCATCCGTCGCCATTGTCCGCGCATCGCGGGTTTTTCGGCTGCGGCCACTTCGCGCGGGCGAACGAAGTGCTGACCGCCAGCGGTCGCACGCCGATCGATTGGCGCATTCCCGCCGTCTGACGGATCCCCGGCGTGCCGGAATAACGCCTACAGCGCGGCGATCGCTTCGCGCGCGCTCGACAGCGCCAGCGCCGCCGCGTCCGGGCCCATCGCGAAACCTTCGGCGTAGACGAAGGTCACGTCGGTCATGCCGAGAAAGCCCAGCAGCGTCTTCAGATAGGGCGTCTGCGTGTCCAGCGGCGTGCCGTGATACTTGCCGCCCCGCGCCACGACGACAACCACCTTCTTGCCCTTGACCAGACCTTCCGGCGTGCCTTCGGCGGTATAGCGGAAGGTCTGGCCGGCGCGCGTGATCCAGTCGAAATAGCCCTTCAACTGGGTGGAGTCGCCGAAGTTGTACAACGGCGCGCCGATCACCACCACGTCGGCGGCCTGCAGTTCGGCGATCAACGCCGCGCTTTTCGCCTCGATCGCCTGCTGCGCTTCGTTGCGCGCCTCGGCCGGCGTGAAAAACGCCCCCAGAATCTCGTCGTTCAGGTTGGGTAGGGCGCTGCCCAGCAAATCGCGTACGACGAGCGTCGCGCCCGGGTGCTTGACCAGCAGATGCTGCGCGGCTTCGCCGGCGAGCAGCGTGGACTGGGAGCCTTGCGAGCGTGCGGCGCCGTTGATCTGGAGAATCGTCGTCATGATGCGTTCCTTGTAACCGGACTGCGAGTGTGAGAAAGCGCCGGGCAAGCCCGGCGTGCACCCCCATTGTAAGCGATCCCGTTTTTGGAACGAGACCGTTTATTGGGTATCATTGTCCCGTTTATGGGACGAATCGTTCCGCTCTCTTCTTGCCCTCCCCTATCCGACATGCCATGCCCGCGATGGACGATCTGAACGACATGCTGGTTTTCGCCGAAGTGGCGCGCGCAGGCAGCCTGACCGCGGCCGGCGTGCGCCTGGGCATGCCCAAGACCACCGTGAGCCGGCGGCTCGGCAAGCTGGAGCAGCGGCTCGGCACGCGTCTGCTCGACAAAAGCACCCGACGGCTGGAGCTGACCGAGGTCGGACTGGCGTATCTGGCGCGCTGTCTGCCGATCCTGGAGGATGTCGAAGCGGCGCGGGATTTCGCCTCGCAACTCGCCGAACAGCCGCGCGGACTGCTGCGCATTTCCGCACCGCCGGATTTTTCCGAGCACTGGCTGGCCCGACCGCTGGCGGGCTTCAGCCTGCGCTATCCCGAGGTCTCGCTGGAATTCGATCTGAGCGCGCGGCATGTCGACCTGATCGGCGAACGCATCGATATCGCGATCCGTGCCGGCCATCTGGCGGATTCCACGCTGGTGGCCCGCAAGCTCGGGGACATGACGCGTTCGATCTATGCCAGCGCCGCGCATATCGAACGCGAGGGCCTGCCCGACGCGCCGGCCGACCTGGCCCGGCACCGCTTCGTTTTGCTGCGCGGCGCGCGTCAGGTGCATGAACGGGAGGTGCTGACGCGCGGCCGGCAACAGGTCGAGGTCACGATGACGGGGCGTATCGAGGCCAACAGCTTGTCGATGGTCAGGGAATTGACGGTGGCGGGCGCGGGCATGGCGATCCTGCCGGATGCGATGATGGGGGGCGAGAAAGCGCACCACGGGCTGGTGCGCATCCTGCCGGACTGGCGGCTGTCCAGCACGCCGGTGCATCTGGTGATGCCGTCGCGTCGCTTCGTACCGCGCAAAACGCAGGTCTTCATCGAATATTTGACGGAAATCGAGCCGATGTGCGAGGCGATCCGTCGTGCCGCCGCGCGTTGAACGCGGCGCCCCCCGTCTCCCGCCGCCGTATCAGGACGCACCGAGCCAGGCCTCGCGCAACCGTCCCGCCTGCGCGAGGACTTCGTCCCGGCCCTCGGCGCCACCGGCCTCGCGCACCGCCAGCGCGTACTCGACGACGTCCGGCACATCCAGCGACAAGGTGAAATCGCGCAATACGTCGCGTCGGAACGCGTGCAGCACGACCATCTGCCCGGGCCGGTAACGTGCGAGCAAGCCATCCAGGTTGCCGCCGGTGATCCGCAGCCCGTCCAGCGCGACGAGGATATCGCCCGCGGACAATCCGGCGTGTTGCGCCGCGCCATCGTCGAACACCGCGGCGAGGGTCGCGTCGGCGCCGGCTTTCACACGCGCTCCGATCGACACCGGCTGCTTGCCCGGCACCGGCGCCAGCGTCACACCCACCGCCGCCAGCAGACGCTCGAGCGGCAGATCGTCGGTGCCCTGCACCGCCAGCGCGAAAAGCTCGCCAAGATCCGTGCCGCTCGCCTCGCACAGCAGCGGCAGTACCGCGTCCGCCGCGATGCCGACCGGCTTGCCGGCATAGAAATCGCGCCCGTAACGGTGCCAGAGCGCGCGCATGACATCGTCGAGCGAGCGCTGCCCGTCGCTTGCCGCGCGGATCGCCAGATCGAACGCCAGCGCGACCAGCGACCCCTTCGTGTAATAGCTGACGATCGCGTTCGTGGCGTTCTCGTCCTGCCGGTAGTACTTCACCCAGGCGTCGAACGAACTCTCCGCCACGCTCTGCTTGCGCCGCCCGCTGCCGCGCAGCACGCCGCCCACGGTCTTGCCCAGCAGCCGCAGGTAGTCGGTCCGCGGAATCACGCCGCTGCGCAACAGGAAGAGATCGTCGTAGTAGGACGTGAAACCCTCGAACAGCCACAGCAGCTCCGTCGGCGTCTCGCGCGTCAGGTCGTAGGGCGCGAACCGGTCCGGTTTGATGCGCTTGACGTTCCACGTATGGAAGTACTCGTGGCTGCACAGGCCGAGATAGGTCCGGTACCCGTCGGAGAGCGGTCCGTCGCCCGCCGCGCCGCGCACCGGAAAATCGCCGCGCTTGGCGATCAGCGCGGTCGACGCGCGGTGTTCGAGGCCGCCATAGCCGTCGGTCACCGCCATCGTCATGAAGACGTAGCGGTCCATCGGCGCGCGTTGGGTGTCGGGTTCGAAGAAGGCGATCTGCGTCTCGCAGATCTTGCGCAGATCCGCGGTCAGGCGGTCCATGTCCAGGCCGGGCACCGGGCCGCTGATGACCACGTCATGCGGCACGCCGCACGCATCGAACGTCGCGAGCGCGAACTCGCCGAGCGTGACCGGATGATCGATCAGTTCGTCGTAGTCCGCGGCACGGTACAGACCGAAGCCGTAGCGCGCGGTGCCGTCCGCCTCCGGCAGCGCGGTCGCCACCCGCCACGACGCGAACCCGGCGCCCTCGGGGCGCTGAATGTCGACCAGGCAGGACGCGGCCTCACGGCCCGCCACCGCCAGAAACACGCTGGTGCCGTTGAAGAAGCCCACCGTCTGGTCGAGGTGCGCGCTGCGCACCGACAGGTCCCATGCATATACCTGATAGCGCAGCGTCAACGCGCCGTCGACCGGGTCGGCCAGCCAGCGATCCTTTCCGGTCTTGCGGACCGGCACCGGCCCGCCCGCCGCATCGTGCGCCGTCAGCGTGACGATATTGCGCGCGAACTCGCGGATCATGTAGCTGCCCGGAATCCAGGCGGGCAGATAGAACGCCTGGCCGCGCGGGTCGGGATCGTCGACGCGCAGCGTGACATCGAACAGGTGCGCCGCCGCGTGCCGGGCGACGATCGCATAGCGGATCGGTTGCATGAGTGACGGTTCCAGGGGTCAGTGCGCCGACGCCAGCCGGCTCTTGAGTTCGTCGGCCGACACCGCGCCCGGCAGCCGGTTGCCGTCGACGAGGAAGACCGTCGGCGTGCCGGTCACGTTCATGTCCTGGCCAAGCTTCAGGTTACGCTCCAGCGCGGCGACATCGCAACCGCCCGCCGTGGAGGCGGTGGGCGCGACGCGGCGCAGCATCCAGTCTTCCCAGGATTTGCCCTTGTCCTTCGCGCACCAGATCGCCTTGGATTTCTCCGCCGAGTCCGGCGACAGGATCGGGTACAGGAAGGTATAGACCGTCACGTTGTCGACGCCTTGCAGCGTTTCCTCCAGCCGATGGCAATACGGGCAGTTCGGATCGGAGAACACCGCGATCTTGCGCTCGCCCTTGCCGTGCACCACCTTGACCGCGTCGTTGAGCGGCAGTCTGGCGAAATCGATGCGGTTCAATTCGTCGGTGCGCGTCTGCGTCAGATCCTCGCCCGTGGCCGTATCGCGGATATTGCCGAGGATCACGTAACGCCCGGTGGGATCGCTGTAGACCACCTGCTTGCCGAACGTGACTTCATACAGGCCCGCCACCGGCGACTTGCGCACGGCGCTGACGGGCGCCTGCCCGCCGAATTTCTTTTGCAGGGTGGCCTTGAGCGCGTCGGTGGTCGCATCGGCGTGCGCCAGCAGCGGCACGCCGCCCAGACCGGACAAGGCAAACGCCGCGACGGCGAACAGGGACGGCAGGGAGAACTTCATCGGATTCCTTTATGACGAAATGCGGAGCGGACGACCCGGCGACCGGCGTGGGCGCCGGCCCGGGAGCACGTCTCAGCCCAGTGCGTTGTTGATCAGCCAGCGCTTGACGAACGGTTGCGCCGCCACCAGCGACATGCCCAGATTGCGAAGGTTCCGGGCCACGAAGCCGGGCGCGGCGAACAGGCGTTGCAGCCCGTCGGTCGCGAGGGTGAGCGCGGCGATGTCCTCGCGCCGCGCCCGCTCGTAGCGGCGCAGCAGGATTGGATCGCCATAGCCCCGGAAACGTTCCTTCGCGCGCAGCACCTCGATCAGCGCCGCGACATCGCGCAAGCCGAGGTTGACCCCCTGCCCCGCGAGCGGATGAATCAGGTGGGCCGCGTCGCCCACCAGCGCGACGCGCGCCCCGCTCAGCCGGTCGACCGTCTGCAACGCCAGCGGGAAACCCACCGGCTCGGACACGCAATCGAAGATGCCGTGCGAGGCACCGGCGAAACGCTCCAGTTCGGCCGCCAGCGCCGCGCCGCCGCCGGCGACCAGCGCGGCGGCATGTTCATGCGTCGCCGACCAGACCAGCGACACATACGGGCCCGCCATCGGCAGCAACGCGACGATCTCGCCGTCCCGGAACCACTGCCAGGCGGTTTCGGCGTGCGGCTTGCTGATCGTGAAGTTCGCCACCACGCCGGTCTGGCCGTAATCGCGATGCTTGACCTGCGCGCCCATCTGCGCGCGCACCCAGGAGTGCGCGCCGTCCGCGCCGACGATCAGCTCGGCGCGCAGTGGCCGGGCATCGTCGAGCGCCAGCGTCGCCCCTTCGGCGTCGATCGTCAGCGCCTGCGCCCGCGCCGGCAGCCATTCGAGCTGCGGCTGGAAATGCAGCGCGGTGTCCAGCGCGGTCTCGAGCAGGTGCGACTCGGCGATCCATGCCAGCTGCGGCACCGCCGCCTGGAACGCCGAGAAATGCAGTTCGGCGAACGCGTCGCCGATGACGCGCATGTCGTGGACCGGGCCGAGGCGCGCCTTGTCGAGCGCCTGCCAGACGCGCAGGCGTTCGAACAGTGCCTGCGAACTGGCCGACAGCGCGTAGACCCGCTTGTCGAACAGCTGCCCCGCCGCGAGCGGCGCGACATGCGGCGCGAGCAAGGCGACGCGCAGGCCGGCCTGGCTCAGCGCGAGCGCCGCGGACTTGCCGACGAGGCCGCCGCCGACGACGACGGCGTGGAAGGGAGAGGAGGATGGGCTCATCCGGGCATTATAGCGCCGGCGTTCACGGCTCACGCCGGCCATCGCTCGGGCCGAAGAGGTTACAATTGGCGTTTTTCGCACAGATTCCAGAGCCCCATCCATGAGCCTCCAATGCGGCATCGTCGGCTTGCCCAACGTCGGCAAGTCCACCCTCTTCAATGCCCTGACCAAGGCGGGCATCGCTGCGGAAAATTATCCGTTCTGCACGATCGAACCGAACGTCGGCATCGTCGAAGTGCCCGATCCGCGGCTCGCGGGCCTGAGCGAGATCGTCAAGCCCGAGCGCATCGTGCCGGCCGTGGTGGAGTTCGTCGACATCGCCGGTCTGGTGGCAGGCGCTTCCACCGGTGAAGGACTGGGCAACAAGTTTCTCGCCAACATCCGGGAGACGGACGCGATCACGCACGTCGTGCGCTGCTTCGACGACGAGAACGTGATCCACGTGGCGGGCAAGGTCGATCCGATCTCCGATATCGAAGTCATCAACACCGAACTCGCGCTGTCCGACATGGCCACGGTCGAGAAAGCGCTCTCGCGCTATTCGAAAGCGGTCAAGTCCGGCAACGACAAGGAAGGCGCGAAACTGGTCGCGGTGCTCGAGAAAGCCCGCGTCCAGCTGGATCAGGCGCTGCCGGTGCGCACGCTCGATCTGTCCGACGACGAACTGGCCCTGCTCAAGCCGTTCTGCCTGATCACGTCCAAGCCGATCATGTATGTCGCCAACGTCAAGGACGACGGATTCGAGAACAATCCGAAGCTCGATGCCGTGCGCAAGTATGCCGAGGCCGAGAAGGCGCCGGTCGTGGCCGTGTGCGCGGCGGTGGAAGCGGAAATCGCCGACATGGAGGAAGAGGACAAGTCCGTGTTTCTGGCCGACATGGGCATGGAGGAACCGGGGCTGAGCCGTGTGATCCGCGCCGCGTATCGCCTGCTGGGCCTGCAGACCTACTTTACCGCCGGCGTCAAGGAAGTGCGGGCCTGGACGATTCGCGTCGGCAATACCGCGCCGCAGGCCGCCGGCGTCATCCACACCGATTTCGAACGCGGCTTCATTCGCGCCCAGACCATCGGTTATGACGATTTCATCGCCTACCGCGGCGAGCAGGGCGCGAAGGAAGCCGGCAAGATGCGCGCCGAGGGCAAGGAATACGTGGTGCGGGATGGGGATGTGTTGAATTTCCTGTTCAACGTCTAAGCGGTTCCATTAGAATCAGTTAGTGGCATACAATGCCATTGACGCCGGAGAAGCCCGCCCCGTGCGGGTTTTTTTGTGTCTTGGTCCGAACTGACACAATCAGGCATACCCGGTTTTTCCGGGTATAGAACCGGGTACGAAAAAGACACCGGTTGCAAAAACCGGGTACGACACCGAAACCGCCATGCTGACCGACATCCAGTGCCGCAACGCCAAGCCGAAGGACCGGCCGTACAAACTGACGGACGGCAAGGGCCTCTACCTGGAGGTCAAGCCGAACGGTACTCGCGCATGGCGGTACCGGTTCGAGCTGGCCGGCAAAGAAAGCATCCTGGCGATCGGCGACTATCCAGCCGTCAGCCTGTCCGATGCCCGCGTGGCCCGACAGAAAGCCCGAGACCAGGTGAAGGAAGGGATAAGCCCCGTCCACGCCCGGCAACTGGAGCGGATCAAGCGCGAGCAGGCCCACGCGCAGACGTTCGAGCAGGTCGCCCGCGAATGGCTTGCCCTCAAGGATTGGACCGCCGAAACGAAGGCGCGCCGCCTGGACACGCTCCAACGCATCGTGTTTCCGTCGATCGGCAAGCTAGGCATCGCCTCGGTCACGTCCGCCCACGTGTTGCGCATCCTGCAGAAGACCGCGAAGACCGCGCCCACAGTCGCCGCCGAGGCCCGTCGCGCGATGTCCGGCGTGTTCGAACTGGCGATATCGACCTTGCGCGCCGAGACTGACCCGGTGTATCCAGTCCGCAGGGCAATCCCGCCGAGCAAAACGCAGCACAAGCGCGCGCTGGGCGTCGACGAGATCGGGCAACTGATGCGCGACCTCACCAGCCATGAGTCCAACTTTCAGACGGTGGGCGCGTTCCGGCTGATGTGGGCGACGCTTTGCCGGCCGTCGGAAGCGATAGAAGCTGAATGGTCAGAGTTTGACCTGGAGAGCGCGACTTGGACGATCCCCGCGGAACGGATGAAGAAGCGTCAGCAACACGTCGTCCCCCTGCCCTCACAGACGGTCGCCATGCTCGCCGGCATCCGCGGCGTGAACGGCAACACCCGGCACGTTTTCCCACACCGCGACGACCGCAAGAAGCCCATGACGACTGCTTCCCAGCGTGGCGCGCTCAAGGCGCTGGGATGGGCGACCAAGTACAGCCCGCACGCGACCCGGACGACCGGCAGTACGCGGCTTAACGAGATGGGGTATCCGTGCGACTGGGTCGAGCGTCAGCTTGCCCATGTGGAGCCCAACGCCGTGCGGCGCACGTACAACCAGGCGCAGCACCTCGACGACCGGCGCAGGATGATGCAGGCATGGGCGGACATGCTCGACGCCCTGGAGGCCGGCGGCAAGGTCATCCCGGGCAACTTCCGCAGGACCGCATAACCGTCTCACGCCGCGCCTAGATCGGCCAATCGAAAAGCGGGCACCCTACCCGTCTGGCGCGGCACCTTATTTATAGGGGCACGTAAGGGAACGTGTGATGAGCCAAGATGAGCATGAGAGTTTGCCTGAAAACTCAAAGCTGACAGACCTCGATGCAATTTCATTGCATTATCAGAAACTGCTCACGCAAGCAGAAATAGAAGACCGCCAAGACAAAATAAACCAACGAAACATAGCATTTTGGGCAGAGCAACAACGGAAAATAAATAAAGCTCTTTTGTCTCCGCCCACGGTGAAAACTGCCGAGCAGCTATATCACCTGTACGAAAAAACTACGCCACAAATAGCGAAGGATCACCTAAAAAAGGATTTCAATACTTTTCTACTTGATGCAGCCCAAGCGCGGCAACCAAAGTGGGCTAAATGGGATCACGTCCCAGAGGTCGAACTGTGGGCTGCAGTAGCGCTGTCTTTTGACGTCGAGCCGGAAAGAGTGCAGCGAGTAGATAAAGACTACGACGGCGGACCTCCGAAATTTGGAGAGGGCGACGAGTTTGCGGACCGCATGTTCATCGCCCGCGCAAATCTGAGCGTCAATCCAAAACTACCAGTTCGCTCAATCACAATGGGAAACCAAGATCGATGCACGGTTAGAGTCGAAGACTTTGCAGCGTGGGCTATATCGGTCAAATGGGAGATACCGGAACAACTGGCGATTCGGGTCACGCTGGTCCCAGAGGTTGCATTAGATCCAAAGGCACAGGGCGAAGATGCTTCGGAGAAGCCAAAGCATAAAGAGGCAACTCTTATTGCGATCATTGGCGCTCTTCTGATGGAATATTCATTGACCGGGACTTCCGGAAAACTAAGTCAAAACGATGTAATTAAGACGTTACTTGAAAACTACAGTCAGATACCAGGCCTCAAAAGGGCAACGCTGGAGACGGTTTTTGCCAAAGCCAACAGATCCATAAAAATGAACGAGTGACTGCCCTATCACCCTATTTAGGGTAGCGCTCTACCCTAAATGGGATAGTCAGCCAGGCCGCCAGAAATAACCTGTGGTCACCAGTAGCGCAAACAGTTGCGCCACACGGAACCACAGGAGTTACACCATGTTCGCAGCATCCCCCAGCCGCAAGATGCGCCCGCCCAAGGCCGCTGATCTGTGCGGCGTCAGCGTGACCACCATCTGGCGTTACGCGCGCACCCTCCCCGACTTCCCGAAGCCGATCAAGCTGTCGCCCCGCGTAACCGTGTTCGACGAAAACGAGCTGGTGTCGTGGCTCGGCAAGCGCGCCGCTGAATCGCGCCAAGCGGCATAACGGGAGCGAGCCATGCACACGACAAAAAAAATGGCCGCTGCCGTGAAGGCGAGCGACCAAGCACAAAACCAAAAGCACAACAGTCCGAAGTCCAATTCTATCGGCTTCCCCGCCCGTATACAAGCGGCATCGGCCGGCGTGGAGGTGGCGTAATGGACCGTCAATCGATTCTCACCGCCTTCCCGGGCAATGATGCCAAAACGCAGTGCAAGCGCATCGAAGCTGCTCTCCGCCATGTCGGCCCCCTCACCACCATCGAAGCCCGCAAGGATCTCGACGTGATGATGCCCGCTACCCGTGTGCATGAGCTGCGCCACGCGCACGGTCTGAACATCATCACGACCCGGGTCGATCGCCAGACCGATGCAGGCCATACCCACCGCGTCGCCGTGTACACGCTGCACCCGGGGAAGTGGAGGAAAGCATGATGAAAATTTCCAATGTGTGTACCCCGGTCGGTGCCAAAGGTGACAAAAGGGGCTTCTGGCACTTTTGGCACCTACCCCCGGTGCCGTTTCTCAAATTCGTGCGCGAAGAAACATACGGGCAGCACTTGACGAAGGTACCCTTTGGTCCTATATTGATCGGTATGGTTCGCGCACTCCGCGAGGACCGTTTCTCCGAAAGGAAGCCCATCATGAAGACCTTACTTCGTGCGCGCCTGCTCGCGCCCAATGAACATGACCAATTACTTACCCCCGTCGCCCGAGGACATGGCACGCCTAAAAGAGGAGCTGAAAAAGAGCAGCACGGAAATGGCGGATCTGTTCGGAGTGTCTACCGGACGGGGATGGCGCAAGTACATGGCGGCGGATGCGAACAACAGGCGCGAAATGGGGCTGCACATGTTGTTCTTTGCGATGGCTCGGTTGGAATTGGATCAATCCACGATCGAGCGCGTGCTCAATCGGATGCGCTCAGCCGGCGCGACTATCGATCTGGACAAGCCGACCGAGTAATTCTCCGCGTTCACACCGAACGCAACAATCAACTCCTCGCAGCCATTGCCCGTGACGCCCTGCGCGCCGCGGCAACGGCACCGACCGTCGTCGACGCGCTCGACGTAGCCGGCGATGCCCTGCGCGCCATTTCTGAGATGACCCGCGGCGAGGTTCGTCATGGCTAAGCGACGCTTCCAAGTTGGCGACATGGCCCGCATCAGGCGCTCCATTCACCCGGAATTGGTCGGAAAAATCGTCGTCATCGAAGAATGGATGCCGAAATTCAAGGAATGGGGCGTATGCCTCGTTGCCGGGATTGCATACGGCGCGAGCGTGGAGACTGGCCGGCTGATCAGGTCGCGCCGCTGCAGCTGCCGCGATAAGTCGTTGGAGCGCCTTCCTGACATCGATCCAGACTTGATCGCTGATGCCAGCGTTGTCAAGAAGATCAAGAAAATCGAGGTGCGCCATGGCTAAGCAACCGACGAATTTCCTCGAAATCCCGTGCCACTCGTTCTCCGACCGCGTGCTCAACGGCAAGGCCAAAGAGACTGAACCGCTGTTCCGCGCTCTCATTCGTGCTCAGGCCATCGCCCGCGGCGCGGCCGTCGTGGCCCGGATGCAGAACGCCAACACCGCGCAGGGTGACTACTTCAAGTCGGAGGACGGCGAAGGCGTGGAGGCACCGGTCAGCGGCTATTCGATGGAAGCGTTGATGGGCCTGGTGGCCGTCGCCTGCGAAACGCTCGACAACGAGATCGACGACCTGGCCGGGTGGGCGGAGAAGAACGTCGCCCCCGAACCGGCGGCGGTAGCACCGATCAAGCGTGGCCCGGCGGCCAAGGTGGCCGCATGACGACATCCACCACAGTCAAGGCACGCGTCTCCGCGATGATCGATCGCGAGATGCAGCGCTGCGCCCGCGCCATGGGTGACGGCGCATGGGAGCAGCACCACGAATGGGTGCAAGCCTACCTCGTTACCAGCGCGAAGGTCTGGCTGCTCGAGCAATCTCGAAAGGGGGCTCTGTGACCAAGATCGACTATTTCGACGACCTCGACATGGACGCGCTCCTCGCGACGAACGAGCGCAACAAGGCGGCGCGCAAGGTCAGCGCTGCGCGCGACGAGTTCATCGGGCAGGCCAAGCCGGCGGCAGCGAAGCCGGCGAACAAGCCGTCCGTCATGCTGTCCTGCGCCGCGGACATTACGCCGGAGGCCATCGTGTGGTTGTGGCCCGGCTGGTTGCCCGCTGGCAAGCTGACCATCCTCGCCGGCTCGCCGGGCACGGGGAAAACCACGCTTGCGCTGTCCCTGGCCGCCGCAGTGTCGAAAGGCAGTGCATGGCCTGACGGCACCCGCCACGCGACGCCGGGCACCGTGTTGATGTGGTCGAGTGAAGACGACCCCGCCGACACCCTGGTGCCACGCCTGATGGCTGCGGACGCGAACCTGCGGAACATCCAGTTCATCCGGCAGACGTCCGATGTGAATGGGGAGTTACAGCCGTTCGATCCGTCGCGGGATATTCCCCTGCTGGGGGAACGCCTGGAGCAGATGGGCGGCGCTCAGTTGCTGATCCTCGATCCGATCATTTCGGCCGTGGCCGGCGACGCCCACCGGGTCAACGACGTGCGGCGCGATTTGCAGGCGCTGGTTGACATGGCCGGCGCGTACCGATGCGCGGTCCTCGGTATCAGCCACTTCGCCAAGGGCGGCAAAGGAACGAGCCCGGCGGAGCGCGTAATCGGCTCCCAGGCGTTTGTCGCCCTGGCCCGCATGGTTCTGGTCGCCGCGAAGGACGAGGCGGCAGAGCGGCGCATCCTGGCCCGCGCCAAGTCGAATATCGCGCCGGATGACGGCGGCATCGCCTACACGCTTGAGCAGGTGACGATGAACCACCTGGAGGCAAGCCGGGTTGTGTGGGGCGAGGCGATCACCGGCAGCGCGCGCGACATTCTGGGCGACGTTGAAGAAACGGACGACGACGAGAAAACCGAGATCGACGAAGCCGGCGACTTCCTGCGTTCAATTCTGGCTTCTGGCCCCGTCCCGGTAAAGGCGCTGAAAGCGGATGCAACCGGCGCCGGTTATTCATGGCGGACGATCGAACGAGCGAAGCGCGAAATCGGTGCGCAAGCACGGAAGGGAGGCATGAAAGACGGTTGGACGTGGGTGCTTCCTCTCGAAGGCCGACAAGACCGCCACGAAGAATCTCAGTCACCTGGAGATGGCGGTCTTCATGATTCATGGCGGTCTTCGTCAGATACAGGGGGTTTAGAGGCACAGAACACCGCCAATATTCACGAAGGCCGCGAAGACCGCCACGTCCAGGAGAGTGGCAATCTTCCGGAATCTTCGGCGCCCGACGCCGACATGGAGGTGTGAGATGGCCGCCAAAGAAACCCTTGCCCGTCTTACCGCTGCCGGCTTCACGCTGCGGGTGAACGCCGCCGGCGACAAGGTGCGCATTTCCCCATCCCCTGTTCCGCCTGAGCTGGTCGAGTTGGTTCGCGCGGACAAGGCGGAACTACTCGCGCTGCTGTCGCGTGTCGAGACCACCAGGTCCGGGGTATCAACAGCCAATGCGCGCACGCCGGCGACGACGGGCTGCGGAAGTGTATCGCCCGCACCCGAAGCCCCCACTTCGGGGTATTCCACCAACGGCGGAACATCGCTCGCAGGCTTCCCCCTCGACCCCGATTCCGGCGCGCCGTTCTCGCCCTGGATCGCGCCGATGACCGCCGACGAGTTCGACTGCCGGCGCACCGAGCTGGTAGGGATGATCGAAGACCTGGCCGAGATCGAAGGCTGGCCGCGCGACTATCTCGACGACGTGCTGAGCCGGGCCATCCGCGGGCCGGTGGGAGACCTGCGGCCGAACTGGCACTACTTCACCAAACGCTTGAAGGAGGTCCGCCATGGGCGATAACAGCACGACGAGGCCGAAGCCTGACCGCGCGTGGATCGCGATTGACGGCGAGCTTGCGTATGCCAAGAAGGACCGGCACGGCGGTGTCACCGGTTCGCTTGTCACCGTCGGCGCCGATGGCAAGGAGCACCGCATCCATCTTTACGCGAAGGATGGGCCGATGGGTAGAAAGCTTCGCTTCTTGCCGAGCGATCAACACGTCCGGATCGTGGGGCGCTTCATGATCTCGGACTTCGTTGACAAAGCTGGAGTGGTAAGAAAATCTCACAAAATCGTCGTCGATAGCATATCCGTTCTTGATCTGCAAGAAAAAGCGTAAACTATCCACTTTGTAGTACTAAATTCTGAGTAGGACGATAAATGACTGATACCAAGCAACAAACAACGACCGCACCGCGCTGGCAGATCCGCGACCAAGCCGGCCGCGCGTTGTGCGATTACGTCTCGCATCCGATCGCGATTGAGATGCTGTCAGTGTTCCAGCATCACGCCATCCCGGTGACGCTGCGCCTTGTGCAAGGGGGTGCGTGATGTTCTATGAACCCGGCGTAACGACATGGAAGGTGGTGGACGGCGAAGGTGTTGTCCTCAATGAGCATGTGACGTACACCCAGGCCAATGTTTTGGCAGAGATGTACCTGACGAGTAACCCGAATCGCGGCATCCACATCAAGGCGATGGTCGAGGCGGCCGCACCCCAGGCGCCCCAGGTGCCACTGGAAGCAATCGCCGGTGCCGAGAAAGCGGCCGTGACGCGGATGGTCAACGGTGGCGAGCGTGACGCCCTGCGCGAGGCGATCGAAGCCGAACAGCAGGCGGCGGCGACGCTCGATGAGCGCAAGGGCGTGGCGTCTCGCGCTGCGGTCATGCTGACCGGTCTCCAAACCGCGTTGGACAAAGCCATCGCAGACCGGGAGAGCCGGATCGCAGAGAGCGGCGCCGAGCTGGTCGCGGCCATGCGCAGTGGTGGTGCTGCGATGGTCGATTCCGGCGGCCGGTTGCTCGACATCGCCTCGGCCACATTCAAGCGCGACGCCGCGCAGAGTGCGAAAGCGCAGATCGACGCCGACCTGAAGGAAGCTGAGGCGGCCCACGTCGTAGCGGAGTCGCAATGCCGGCTCGCCGTCCGCGCCGTGATGTCTGCCGAAGCCGTCGTCATGGTGGAGCGCCTGAAGGTCATCAAGGCGGAAATGGGAGTCATCCTGGCCGCGCTCGACACGCTGGGCCTGCATGGTGGCCACCTGCCATTTTCGGCAACGAGCGGTATTCACGACACGCCCTATGGTGATCAGGACGCAGAAAACCGCCGCTGGGGCCGCTTCGCCGCGGCGCTACGTGCCGATCCCGCCACACAGATTGGAGAGCTGCAATGATCCGGATTTACACGCGCGATGCGCCGATGAAAGGCTCCCTGAGCACGGGGCCCTTGGCTACCCCGGTGGTGGCCGCGTACTCCCCCCGGTCGCGCCCAGCGGCCGCCACGACGGACGATGCCGGCCGGCGCGAAGCAAAGCCTGCCGCATCGGCTTGGGACGACATCAATGAGGTGCATCGCCGGTTCTGGGCGCGCGGTAAAGAAAAGACGGGGGCTCGGTCATGAAAGGATGGACTGTTTCCGACCCAACCGGGGCCATCCACGGCACGCGGTTGACGCAGTCAGAAGCTGGAGACTTGATGGCAGCCGTTCGACGCCTTGTCCCTGACCACGTCGAAGTCATCATGCACCGCGATGGCGACTTGGTAGAAGCCTTGCCGAAGTGGATAACGGAGGACAGGAATCATGGCAGCCAGTAACTCGCAGTGGATACGGAAGCTGAGTTTGGTCGCGGCGGATCAAAACGGCAGAGGGATCGATCTGGGCAATTTCCGGGTCAGATTCGAGGTAAGGCGAGGAGACACAGAGTCCCCGAATACCTTGGTTGCCACCATCTACAATTTGTCGGCCCAGACTTCGAACAAGGTCGGGGGCGAGTATTCGAATATCACCCTCCAGGCCGGGTACGAGAATGGTTCGTACGGCACCCTCTTTGTCGGGAATGTTAAATGGACCGAGCGAGGCAAAGAAAACTCGACGGACACATTCCTCAGGATCGGCGCGGGGGACGGGGATGAAGCCTATAACTTTTCCGTGTGCAACACGACCTTGGCGGCCGGCGCGTCAGCGCAAGACATCATGAACGCCATGACCAATGCTTTTGTGAAGCAAGGCGTCGATAAGGCAGAGGATTTGGATAAATTCGTTGGAGTCATCCCTCCCGAAACACTGGCGCGCGGGAAGGTCCTGTTCGGTATGGCGCGCAGCCACATGCGGGACTGGGCCCAAAAAAACGGTTTTCGCTGGTCAATCCAAAACGAAAAACTCGTACTCGTGCCGGTCAGAGGGTATCGGCAGCGCGAGGCAGTCGTTATCTCATCGACCACGGGGATGATTGGTATCCCGACCGCGAATCAGAATGGCGTCTCCGTCAGGTGCCTCATGAACCCACTGATCGAGGTCGGATGCCTGATCAAAATCGAGCAAGGCGACATCAACACGCTTACGGTCCAACAGCAGGGCTTCAGATACCAGGGACTCAACGTCTCGGCGCCGACGACCAAGGAAGGTTTCTATCGCGTGCTGGTCGCTGAGCACACCGGGGACACCCGAGGGCAGGAATGGTACACGGACATCACGTGCCTGGCCGTGGACATCTCGGCCACGGCGTCCGAATCGGTGGCAGTCCCGGGCTGACGTCTGACCATCCCAACCCCCGCAAAACCCCGCAGAAAAGACTATGAAAATTACCGAGATCCAGGTGCATGAAGCGCTTTGTCGGGCCGTAGGCGGGGAGTCCGTTCGATCCCTCGCCCGCAAGTTCGGCGTAAACGAATCGACGCTGCGGGAACGGTTCAGTCGCACCGGTGCATCGCCAGAGAAAATCCGCGATCTGGCATTTCAACTGTTCCAGGCGCAACAGACCCTCGCGCGGCTGAATGAGGCTCAGCAGGCGGCGGTCCGGCGTCTGGTGCGAAAGGCCGGCGTGGGCACTGCTTGATTGACCCCACCTTTACGGAACTACTACAGGGCCCTTACGGAAAGCAGCCGAAGAATGGCGCGGAACGCCCGCCCAGCAAAGCTCTACGTCGAGTTAGGCGAAGATCAGGTAAAAGTTGCCGTCAAGGCTGAGGCGCTGGTATCCAAGAGGTCGGTATCCACTCTGGTATCCATGGTTCCAGCCCGTCCCGCTTGGTTCGCACCGGGGAGGTTCGCACTCAGGTTCGTACGGAAACGGCCCCAATCGCGGCCCTGCCTTGTTTCCAGTTTCCACCTTGTTTCCACGGAAACCGCCCTATCTGCGGGCCTGCGCGGTTACCAGTTACCACGCTGGTTACCACAGGAATCGCCTACTTTTTCTTCGGCGGTGGCGATGGCGTCTTTTTGGTCTGACTCAAATCCGAGCCCGCGACCGACTTTTGGGCCGGAGTGCTTTTCGGGTTGGATAACTGCTTGCTGGAAAGCGACCCATCTTTCTTGCTCGTGGTCATGATCTCTGCCCCTGGAGTGGATTTGCCCTGCGATGCCAATGTAGAGGCGGAGCATACGACTTACGAGTGGCGTTTACCCGGCGGCCCGCTGGATGCGCTCTGTTGCCGCATCGCCGCGCGCTGTCAACGCGGCAGCACCGCCCAACGGCGACCGGCAAACGATGTCGAGTCGGGAAATTGCTGAGTTGACGGGTAAGCAGCATAAGGACGTTCTGCGAGACATCGACGGGATGCTGGAAGGCCTCGGAAATAGATCGGCGCAGTTTTGCGCCGATCACCCCCCTGGATGGTCGTCTTGACCACGCAGCCGGCGCCAACTGTGACCGAGATAGTGACTTCCATCGTTGGCGGAAGTCTTCCCCCCCAGCGGGGGAGGAGCGCTCAGGCTTGCTTGCGTCGGCGAAACCGGGTATGAAACCGGGTACGATCTGCGACGACCATCGCCCTACCCCATGCCCATCATGGAAAAACGACGAAATTTACGGTTCAACGTCTGACCGAAAGCGACCCACTCGCGCGCCCCCTGGCGGCCTCGCGTCCCGCCAGCGCCGAGAACACCGCCAGCACGCGCGCGCACGTCAGCGTTTCGCGCCAGAAAATCTCCTTCAGGCGGGCGGTCGGCACCCACTGCCAGGACAGCACCACCCGCGTCTCGCCCCAGGCGGGACGCCAGCGCTGGGCGACGCCGCGCCGGCGAAACAGGCTGATCGTCGGAATGCCGAGATTCGACGCGAGATGCCCGACGCCCGAATCGTTGCCGATGAACCAGCCCGACTCGTACACCCAGCATGCCAGCAGGTGCAGATCGGCGAAATGCGGCGCGGAGATCCGGTGCGCGTCGAGATCCGGCCAGCGCTCGCGTTCATGCGGCGCGATCACGAAATACACTTCGAAGCCGCGCTCGCGCAGGCGATGCGCGAGCCGGATGAAGCGGTGCGCGGACCACCGCTTGTCGTCGGTGCTGGCCTCCGGATGAATCACGATCCGCTGCGCGTGGCGACGATGCTGCAACCCCGCGGGCGCGCGCATGCCATTGTCGAGATCGACATCCGCGAGGCCGAGTTCGTTACGACAGAAGTCCGCGAAACGCTCGGCCATGCAGCCGCGTCGATGGCCGAACTCGACGTCGTGCAACGTCCGCACGCGCGGATGCAGGGCCGTCAGATCCGCCACCGGCTGGTCATGCTGCATCTGGATCACGGTGTGAAATGCCGCCAGACGCGCGCGCAATGCCGCGGGAGGCGGCAGGGGCGCGATGCGCACGTCGGGGAACCATTCCCTCAGCACATGCGCGGTAGAGCCGAAGACCTCGACATCGACGCCGTTGCGCCGCAGGTTGTCGACGATCACCATCGAGACCAGCGAATCCCCAAGGGCGTGGGACATCACGAATGCCACCCGCCCCAGCGCGGCGGACGGCGATTGCACGGGCGCCGCGACAGGCGACGGCACGGACGATGTCGGGGTCGGGGTCGGAAAATGCGGCGCCAGGGGGGTCGCGTCGGTCCTCATCGCAAGGGCGTCTCCAGTCGCAGACGGTGGAACGCACGCAGCACGCGCCCCACCGAGAGCATGTATTTCCAGTAGCGTTCCTTGAGGCGGCCGCTAGGGAGAAAGGCGCCGCCGACCAGCACGTCGCCCGCCCCCCAGCCCGGGCGCCAGGTCCGTGCGATGCCGCGGCGCATGAACAGCGACAAGGTGGGGATCTGCAGGTTCGACGCCAGATGTCCGACGCCGGAATCGTTGCCGATGAACCAGCCCGACTCGTAAAGCCAGCCCGCCAGCTTATCGACCGAACCGAGATCCGGCATCATCATGCCCGCGGCCTCGACCGATGCCCAAGCCGACCGTTCCTCGCCCGCGACAACGAACTGGGGATCGAATCCGCATTTGCGCAGCATCAGGCCGAGACGCAGGAAACGGGGGGCCAGCCAGCATTTGTCGGCCGTGCTCGCCGTCGGGTGGATCGCGACGCGCATCCGGTATCGGCGATGCTGCAGGCGGGTCGGCGGGGTCAACCCATTGCTGCGCCCGACGCGCGGCAGTTTCAGTTCATCGCGGCAAAATTCGACGAGCCGGTCGACCATCGAATACGGCGCGGCCGACCGGAAGACATGCGCGAGCAGGATGACGCGGGGATGGCACTCGGTCAGGTTCGCGAACGGCTTGTCGTCATGCAATTGCAGCACGGCGTCGAATTCCGCGAGGACCTCGATCAGCTTCGCCGCAGGGGCATCGAGCGCGGGCCTGACCCGCAGCGCCGGCAACCAGTGCCGCAGCAGATAGCCCTGCTGACCGAACACCGTGACGCGCGCACCATTGAGCTGCAGATTGTGGGCAACCGTGACCAGGAGCAGCGAATCGCCCAGTGCCGGCGAAAGTATTACTGCTACTTGCCGGAATACCGGCGTGGTTTCGACCATCTTGCCTCCTCACCCACCATACGGCCTACCGATCCGCGCCGACCCGCCGCGTGCACGCCGGTCGTCCGGCGACCGCCGTGCGACGACATTTCCTTCCAAGGTTACGGTGCCGCGGGCGGCTTCAGGTTACCGACGCCCTTCCTTTTCTTACCACGTGCTGCAGGATACACGGGACGGGCCGCCCGCCGGGCGCAAGTTGCGTTACATTGACGGATCCGTCTTCAACGTGATTCCGTCATGACTTTTCTTCGCGTCGTCCTTGCCGCTGCCCTCGTCAGCACCGCCCTGCCCGGCTCCCTGGCTTTCGCGCAGAACGCGCCGGGAGTGCCGGGCGGCATTCTCGGCGACAGCTTCCAGTTGAACGAGCATCCGCAGATGCCGTTCGCGGCGTCCGCGCCGGATGTCAAATACCAGCATGGCCGCAGCGCGGCGCGCAAACGCGCGGACAACGGCGATCCGAGCGGCTGCAACCTGCAATGTCCGTCGGATGCCCAATAGCCGCTCCTGACCGAATGGAAGGTCGTCGGCGGCGCGCCGATGCCGTAAAATCGGCCTGTCGTCGCTCGTCCTGCGCACCGGAACGCGCCACGGGCGACTCTTTGCAACGCGGCCCGCGCGGCCGCCTTCCTACCGGTTTTCCATGGCACAGTACGTTTTCACGATGAATCGCGTGGGCAAGATCGTCCCGCCCAAGCGCCAGATTCTCAAGGATATTTCCCTCTCCTTCTTTCCTGGGGCGAAGATCGGCGTGCTCGGCCTGAACGGTTCGGGAAAATCCACGCTGTTGAAGATCATGGCGGGCACCGATCGCGAAATCGAGGGCGAGGCGACGCCGATGCCCAATCTGACGATCGGTTATCTGCAGCAGGAACCGCTGCTCGATGCCGGGCAGACGGTCCGTCAGGCGGTCGAACAGGGGCTGGGCGAGATTTTCACCGCGCAGCAGAAGCTCGATGCGATCTACGCGGCCTACGCCGAGCCGGACGCGGACTTCGATGCGCTCGCAGCGGAACAGGCGAAATACGAGGCGATCATCGCCGCCTCGGACGGCGCGAACCCCGAGCAGCAACTCGAAGTGGCCGCCGATGCGCTGCGTCTGCCGCCCTGGGACGCCAAGATCGGCAATCTGTCGGGAGGCGAGAAGCGCCGCGTGGCGCTATGCCAGTTGCTGCTGTCGAAGCCGGACATGCTGCTGCTCGACGAACCGACCAACCACCTCGATGCCGAATCGGTCGACTGGCTGGAGCAGTTCCTCACGCGTTTCCCGGGTACGGTCGTGGCCGTGACCCACGACCGCTACTTCCTGGACAACGCCGCCGAGTGGATCCTGGAACTCGACCGTGGACATGGGATCCCCTGGAAGGGCAACTACAGCAGCTGGCTCGACCAGAAGGAAGCGCGCCTGACGCAGGAAGAGTCGTCGGAATCCGCGCGCCGCAAGGCCATCAAGCAGGAACTGGAGTGGGTCCGCCAGAACCCGAAGGGCCGTCAGGCGAAATCGAAGGCACGCCTGGCCCGCTTCGACGAGCTGAACAGCCAGGAATACCAGAAACGCAACGAAACACAGGAAATCTTCATTCCCGTGGCCGAGCGCCTCGGCAACGAAGTCATCACCTTCGACGGCGTGAGCAAGGCCTATGGCGACCGCCTGCTGATCGACAACCTCAGCTTCACGCTGCCGCCGGGCGCGATCGTGGGCGTGATCGGTCCGAACGGCGCGGGCAAGTCGACGCTGTTCCGCATGATCGCCGGCATGGAAACGCCGGACAGCGGCGCGGTGAAGATCGGGCCGACGGTGAAGCTCGCGCACGTTGGCCAGAGCCGGGATTCGCTCGAGGGCGACAAGACCGTGTTCGAGGCGATCGCCGACGGTTCGGACCTGCTGACGGTCGGCCGCTACGAAACACCGTCGCGCGCCTACCTCGGCCGTTTCAACTTCAAGGGGGGCGACCAGCAGAAAAAGGTCTCGAACCTGTCCGGCGGCGAACGCGGACGTCTGCATCTGGCGAAGACGCTGTCCGCGGGCGGCAACGTGCTGCTGCTCGACGAACCGTCGAACGACCTGGACGTCGAAACCTTGCGGGCGCTGGAAGACGCGCTGCTCGAGTTCGCCGGCTGCGTGATGGTGATTTCCCACGACCGCTGGTTCCTCGACCGGATCGCGACGCATATCCTCGCGTTCGAAGGCGATTCGCAGGTCGTGTTCTTCAACGGCAACTATCAGGAATACGAGGCCGACCGACGCGTGCGTCTGGGCGAGGAAGCCGCGCGGCCGAAACGCCTGCGCTACCGGCCGATCACGCGCTGACGCCCCGCGTTCGCGCCGCCGCGCCCCCGTGTCCGGGCCTCTGCGTAATCGATCCCGCATGCGGCGCGCACTGACCGTCGCGGCGCTCGCGCTGGCCGTCCTGGCGATGGGCGGAGCACTGACCGCGCACCTCGCGGCGCGCGCGCTGCGCGGCGAGGTGATCCGGCTGCTGGGCCCCACGGGTCACGCCGAGCGCATCGACGTGGGATTCTCGCGCATCACCCTCGATCAGGTGGTCATCGGCGCGCCCGCCGGCTGGCCTGCCCCCTACGCGCTGCGCGCGCAGCGCGTCGTCCTCGAACCGGCGCTCTGGGAACTGCTGTCGCATCGGGTCGCGATCCGACGCGCCGTGCTCGACGGCGCCTATCTGTCGATCGTGCGTTCTCGCGAGCACGGCATCGCCTTGCTGCCCGGCATGCGCGCGGCCTCCGACAACCCGACGAACACGGCACAAGCCACGCATCCGGAAGAAACCGCTGGCAACGCGAACGTGCGCAATGGCGCGCGCACCGCGTCCGCAACGCCCTACAAGGTCGATATCGGCAACATCGTTTTCCATAACGGCGCGCTCGATTTCTTCGACGGCGTAGTCTCCCAGCCCGCGGCGCGGGTGCGCATCGACGCGCTGGACGCCACGCTCGGTCCCCTGCATTTCCCCGAACTCGCCAACGCCACGCAAATCGCACTCGCCGCGCGCATCGTGGGCCCGCAACAAAGCGGCCCCGTGCGCATCGATGGCTGGATCGCCTTCCACGACCAGCGCTCCGACCTCGCCATGCGTTTCTCGCAAGTCGATGTGCAGGCGCTGCGCCCCTACATTCAGAAGGGCCGGGCCGCCTTCATCCAGAGCGGGCTGGTGGGCGTCGACGTGCATTCGCTCGTGCAGTCCCATCAACTGCATGCCGATGGCCGGGTCACGCTCACCCATTTGCAGCTTGCCCCGGCCACCGGCCCCCTCGCGGCGCTGACGACGTTGCCGCGCGATGCCGCCCTTGCCGCCCTGCAGGACCGTCAGGGCAGAATCGCTTTCGACTTTTCCCTGCAAGGCGATCTGTCCGATCCGACATTCTCGCTCGAAGGCGACCTCTCCACCCGCCTCGCCGCCGGCATCGCCAAAGCGCTGGGCGTCGGCGCGGAGGGCATCGCCCGCGGCGTCGGCGATACGTCCCGCGGTCTGGGCGGCGCGCTGCGGGAACTTCTCGGCAAATAAGGGGCGGCGGCCCACGCCACCCAGGCATTGCCGCGATGCGGGTCTCGGCTACCGCACGGTGGCACCGACACATCGGCGCCGAAGAGCGGATGCCGACGAACCGGTAGCAAAACGGGGCCGGGCGCTCGCCAAGCCGCTACAGCGGCTGCGTGCGCGCTTCCAGCCAGACGCGGGCCTCGCCCTCCACCCAGCGCGACAGGCGCGCGCGAACCGTCGCGTGATACGCATTCAACCATTGCCGTTCATGCGGCGTCAGCCGCTCCGCGACGATGCAGCGCGTGTCGATCGGGCACAGGGTCAGCGTCTCGAAATCGAGGAACTCGCCGAAATCGCCGGCGTCCCCGCCCGCGTCCGCCACGCGCCGGTTGACCACCAGATTCTCGATTCGCACGCCCCACTGCCCCGCGCGATAGACCCCCGGCTCGATCGACGTGATCATGCCTTCTTCCATGGCGGTGACCGCGTCGGGCGGTGCGTGATGCGAGATCACCTGCGGGCCTTCATGCACGTTCAGGAAGTAGCCCACGCCATGGCCGGTGCCGTGGCCGTAGTCTAGCCCCTGCGCCCAGAGCGGCGCGCGCGCGATCGCATCGAGCATCGGCGAGCGGATGCCGCGTGGAAAACGCGCCGCCGACAACGCGATCATGCCTTGCAGGACCGTCGTGAAATCGTGCTTTTGCGCGAGCGACGGCGTGCCGACGGGTACCACGCGGGTGATGTCGGTGGTGCCGCCCAGGTACTGGCCGCCCGAGTCGATCAAGAGCAGCCCGTCCCCCGTGATCGCCGCGTGCGCCTCGCGCGTGGCGCGGTAATGGGGCATCGCGCCATTGGCGTTGAACCCGGCGATCGTGCCGAAACTTTCGCTGACGAAATTCGGGCGCCGCGCACGCGTGGCATGCAGTTGCGTATCCACCGACAGCTCGGTCAGATCCGGCGCCCCGGCCGCGAGCTGCGCCTCGAGCCAGACGAAAAACTCGCAGAGCGCGGCTCCGTCCTGCTCCATCGTCTCGCGCACGTTCGCGATCTCGGCGGCGGTCTTGCAGGCCTTGGCGAGCGTCGACGGATTCGGCGCCTGGACGAGTGTCGGCGGGCCATCCGCGACGCCGCCGTGCTCCCCGTCTCCCTGCCCCGCGGCCCTCTGCCCCCCATCCCCGTTTCCGCGCGCGTGCAACGCCCCGACCAGCCCGTGGGTCATCCGTCGTGGGTCCACCAGCAGGCGGGTGCCGGGCGGCAGGGCCGCAAGCGCCGCGGGCACGGTGGCGTAGGCCGCGAGATCGACGCCATCCGCGGCCAGCGCCCGACGTACCGGCGCCGGCACTTTCTCCGCGTCGACGAACAGAGTCGCGCGCTCCGGCCCGACGAGCGCGTGCGCGACGAACACCGGGTTGTAATTCACGTCCGCGCCGCGCAGATTGAACAGCCAGGCGATGTCGTCGAGCGTGGACAACAGATGCTGGTCTGCCGAATGTCCGGCCATCGCGCGGCGGACCGCCGCGAGCTTGTCGGCACGCGCCAGCGGCGCGAAGGGCGCCCCATGCTCGAAGACCGCCTGCACCGGCAAGGGCGGCCGATCGGTCCAGACGGCCGCGGGCAGATCCAGGTCCGTACGCAACGCGATGCCGCGCGCCGTCAGTGCCGCAGCCAGCGCGTCGGCTGCGGCCAGCGCCAGCACCCGGCCATCGACCGCCAGCACCGCGCCAGGCGCCAGATGCGCGACCAGCCAGTCCACATGCGCGGCCGGACTGCCCGGCAGGAGCTTCATCAGTTCGACACCCGTGCCGTCCAGTTCGGCCTCGGCCTGCACCCAATACCGGCTATCGACCCACACGCCGGCGAACGACGCCGTGACCACGAGCGTGCCGACCGAGCCGGTGAAACCCGAGAGCCAGGCACGTGCCTGCCAGTGCAGCGGCGGGTATTCGGACAGGTGCGGATCCGAGGACGGCACGATGCAGGCATCGACACCCGCATCCCGCATGGCCGCGCGCAAGCGTGCGACGCGCGCTGCGTCGTGCGTGGCGGCACGGCTGGCATGTTCATTCATCGGCGTTCCTCATGTTTTTCATCCTGCGTTTTTCGTATGCCGCCGGCCGTGGTGGTGCGCGCATCGCCAGCGCGCCGAACGCCGCGACCGCGGCGATCGCCGCGACGACCGCCGCCAGCCACTCGAGCGACGCGCCGTCGACCAGCACCCCGGTGATGTTGCCGAGCATCTTGACCAGCAGCGCGCACAGGGCGGCGGCGCCGACCCCTACCCAGAAGCGCGGCGCCCGCCATCGCCCTTGCATGACAAGGCCGACGATGCCGACGACGGCTCCCACGAACAACGTTCCCAGCCAACCCATGTGCGACTCCCGCGGCCCGCGCCGTATCGGACACATTATCGTTCAGCCGCACCGATTCGTCTGCCGGGCCGAGGATGCAGCGCCCTCGCTCGGTGACGCGACGGGCCGTCACGGGCCGCCCGCAGCCGCGGGTCCACCGGCGGGCCTCGCGGAATGCCGGGCGAAACCGGTTATGGGACCTGTCTTATGGCATGCGCCGCGTCCCGCCACTACGATCCAGCCCATGCGAATCGCCCTCCTCGACCCCCAGAGTGCCCGCGCGGAGCACTACCGTCAGATGCTCGTCGCGGGCGGCTACCGTTGCCACCCGTTCGCGCGCGTCAAGCCTTTTCTGGTGGCGACGCTGCGCGACACGTTCGATCTCGCGATCGTCGTCGGACCCGCGCGGGAGCCGGCCCTGCGGCAGGCGCTGCTGACGCTCGCGAAGCGCGCGGCCGCGCCTGCCATCCTGATGCTGGCGGCGCACGCCACCGAGGCGGACCTGATCGACCTGCTCGACGCCGGAGCGCACGATTGCCTGACCGAGCCTGCCGGCGAGGCATGGTTGCTGGCCCGCGTGCGCGCGCTCCTGCGGCGCGGTCGAACGGCCCAGCCGCACGCGGGCCTCGACACATGTTTCGACGGCTATCGCTTCGATCCCGTACGCTGCCGCGTCGAGACGCCCGGCGGTGCCGTCACGCTGACGCCCAAGGAGCTGGCCCTCGCGCTGCTGCTGTTCCGCAACCAAGGCCGCGACCTGTCGCGCGCCTATCTGGTGGATGGCGTCTGGGCCCGCGAATCCGGCCCGAGCTCGCGCAGCCTGGACACCCATGTTTCGCGAATCCGGCAAAAATTGTCGCTACATCCGGAGTACGGTTACCAGTTGAGCGCCATTTACAGCCATGGATACCGCCTCGACCAGACCAACCCGGGGACGACCGCGGAGACGGTTCTCAGTCCCAGTCCCAGTCCCAGTCCCGGTCCCGGTCCCAGCCCGGCCAGCTCGCCGCCCCTGGCCGGCACGATCGCATTGCCTCACCCGCCGCGGCCTTGCGCACGGCTGCCGACGGTCGCCGGATAGCCGCTTCGCCGGTGGCCCGGCCCCTTGCGGACACGCGCTTTTTCCCCGTTGTTTCCAGGCATCAATTACGCGCCACCGTCGGCGCGCAGGCCCGCATCGCGCCCCCGACGGTGAGAAATTCGCGGATAGGACTATAATACCGGCCTATCAGCGAGTCGAAAAAAATGCAACTGCTCACGATCGGAATCAACCACCATACTGCGCCCGTGGCGTTACGCGAGCGTGTGGCCTTCCCGCTCGAGCAGATCAAACCGGCGCTGCAAACCTTCAAGTCGATCTGGCTGGGCCGTTCGGGCACCTCGCCCGCCGCCGCCTTGCTGACCACCGCGCCGACCGCCGCGCTGCCCGAGGCGGCGATCCTGTCGACCTGCAATCGCACGGAACTCTACTGCGCGACGAACGACCGCGCGGGACAGGATCTCGCGGTACGCTGGCTGGCCGAATACCATGATGTGCCGGTCGGCGAACTGGCGCCGCATGTCTATGCCCTGCCGCAATCCGAGGCGGTGCGCCACGCGTTTCGCGTCGCCAGCGGACTCGACTCGATGGTGCTCGGCGAAACGCAGATTCTCGGGCAACTGAAAGACGCGGTACGCACCGCTTCCGAGGCCGGCGCGCTCGGCACCTATCTGAATCAATTGTTCCAGCGCACCTTCGCGGTGGCCAAGGAAGTGCGCGGGCAGACCGAGATCGGCGCGCATTCCGTCTCGCTGGCCGCCGCCGCCGTGCGGCTCGCGGAACGGATTTTCGAGAACATCGCCGACCAGCGCGTCCTTTTCATCGGCGCGGGCGAAATGATCGAATTGTGCGCGGCGCATTTCTCGGCTCAGGCGCCGCGCGAGCTGGTGATCGCCAACCGGACGCCGGAGCGCGGCGAACGGCTTGCGCAGCGCTTCGGCGGTCGTGCGATCGGACTGGCGGAACTGCCGGCGCGGCTGCACGAATTCGACATCGTCGTCTCGTGCACCGCGAGCACGCTGCCCATCATCGGTTTGGGCGCGGTCGAACGCGCGATCCGCGCGCGCCGCCGCCGGCCGATCTTCATGGTCGATCTCGCGGTGCCGCGCGATATCGAACCGGAAGTGCAGCAGATGGAAGATGTGTTTCTCTACACGGTCGACGATCTGGGCGCCGTCGTCCGGCAAGGCACCGCCGCGCGGCAGGCGGCCGTGGCGCAAGCCGAGGCGATCATCGAGACGCGGGTCGAGAACTTCATGCAGTGGGTGGAGACGCGCAGCATCGTGCCCGTGATCCGCTCGATCCACACGCAGGCCGATACGATCCGCCGGCTGGAACTCGAACGCGCGCAAAGGATGCTGGCCCGTGGCGACGACCCGGCGGCCGTTCTCGAGGCCCTGTCGCAGTCGCTGACGAAGAAATTCATGCATGGGCCGACCCAGGCGTTGAATCAGGCGAATGGCCCGATGCGCGAACAGCTCGTGCAATTGCTGCCCGATCTCTTCCGCCATACGCCGCCCGCCGAGCGTTAGCGCCCCGGGCCCACGCTCGCCGCGGGCAGCGCATCCCGGAATCGGGCGTCGCGCTGCCGGACCCGGTTCGCGCCACCCTCCCGACACGCCTGTTCCGCAATTCCCGTTTTCTCTCATTCGCCCGACGCCGCACCGCCCTTGCGGGCGCCCCGGTGCCATTCGCAACCGCTTCGAAGACAAGACCGATGAAAGCCAGCATGCAAGGCAAGCTCGACCAGCTTGTGAACCGGCTCGATGAACTGAACCTGCTCCTCTCGAGCGAGGATATCGTCTCCGACATGGGCCAGTATCGCCGACTCAACCGCGAACATGCCGAACTGTCGCCCGTCGTCGAACAATACGGACGCTGGCGCGCCGCCCACGGCGATGAACGCGACGCGCTGGAAATGCTGTCCGACCCGGCGATGAAGGCTTTCGCCGAAGACGAACTGCAGCAGGCGCGCGAACGCATGATCGTGCTGGAACGCGACCTGCAGGCGATGCTGCTGCCCAAGGATCCGAACGACGACCGGAACATCTTCGTCGAAATCCGCGCGGGAACCGGCGGCGACGAAAGCGCGCTGTTCGCCGGCGACCTGCTGCGCATGTATCTGCGCTACGCGGAACGCAAGCAGTGGCAGGTCGAAATGATGTCCGAGAGCGCGTCCGATCTCGGCGGCTACAAGGAAGTCATCGTCCGGCTGATCGGCCAGGGCGCGTTCTCGCATCTGAAATTCGAATCCGGCGGACACCGCGTGCAGCGCGTGCCGGCGACGGAGGCACAGGGCCGCATCCATACGTCCGCCTGCACGGTCGCGGTGATGCCGGAAGCCGACGAGGTCGCCGAGGTCACGATCAATCCGGCCGATCTGCGCATCGACACCTTCCGTGCGTCGGGCGCCGGCGGACAGCACATCAATAAAACCGATTCGGCCGTGCGGGTCACCCACCTGCCGACCGGCATCGTCGTGGAATGCCAGGACGACCGCTCGCAGCACAAGAACAAGGATCGCGCGTTGAAGGTGCTCGCCGCGCGGATCAAGGACAAGCAGGATCAGGCCGCGCACGCGAAGGAAGCCGCCACGCGCAAGAGCCTGATCGGCTCGGGCGACCGGTCCGAGCGCATCCGGACCTACAACTTTCCGCAAGGGCGGATGACCGACCACCGGATCAATCTGACGCTCTACCGGCTCGACGGCATCATGGACGGCGACCTCGACGAAATGATCGGCGCGCTCGCCAGCGAGCATCAGGCGGAACAACTCGCCGCGCTGGGCGAGACCGAGTGATGCCGCCGTTGCGTGCGGGGAACGTCCCCGGGTCCGGATCGGAGCAGGCGGTCGATGCGGGCACGCTGCTGGCCGCGAGTCCGCTCGATGCGCTGGACGCCCGCGTACTGCTCTGTCACGCACTCGGCTGGCGACGCACCGAACTGATCACGCGTGCGCATGTCCCGCTCGACGCCGTGGCCGTCGCCGCGTTTAAACGACTCGAAGCGCGTCGCGCGGCGGGCGAGCCGGTGGCGCAGCTGGTCGGCGCACGGGAATTCTACGGCCGCCGCTTCGCGGTGACGGCGGCAGTCCTGATTCCGCGACCCGATACCGAACTGCTCGTCGAACTCGCGCTGGCCGACATCGACCGGCGCGCCGCCGCCCCGGTGGACGCCCGCGTGCCGCACCGTACGTTACGGATACTGGATCTCGGCACCGGCAGCGGGGCGATCGCCGTGACGATCGCAGCCGAGCGTCCGGCGGTGAGCGTGGTGGCGACGGATCGCTCGGAAGATGCGCTCGCCGTAGCGCGCGCCAATGCCGCCGCCCTGCTGAAAACAGAGCGCGGCCCGACCGAACGCGGCCCGACCGAACGCGGCCCGACCTTACCCCTCGATTTCCTCACGGGCGACTGGTTCGGTGCGCTGGATGACGCGGCACCGCGGAAATTCGATCTGATCGTCAGCAATCCGCCCTACATCGCCGCGACCGACCCCCACCTGGAGAACGGCGACCTGCGCTTCGAGCCGCGCGGCGCCCTGACCGACGAGGGGGATGGCCTGGGCGCGATCCGCGCGATCGCCGCCGGGGCGCCGCGCTGGCTGCTGGCCGGCGGCGCCCTGATGATCGAGCATGGCTACGACCAGGGAGAAGCGGTACGCCGCGTTCTGGTCGAGAATGGCTTGCAGGCCGTGGTGACCGCCCGCGACCTCGGCGACCGGGACCGCGTGACCTGCGGACGGTTCGCGCCGCCCGCATCACCTTGCGACGCACCGCACCGGCAAGACCCTGCCCCGCCCGCGGAGACCCGGACTTGATTTCCTGAATTCCGCTATTATCTGCCCGACTACGCTCCTCTTTTTCAGGTTCCCGCCATGGACACCCAAGCTCGCATCCAGCAACTCGTCACGGACCACCCGGTCGTGCTCTTCATGAAGGGCACCGCCCAGTTCCCGATGTGCGGCTTCTCCGGCCGCGCCATCCAGATCCTGAAGGCATGCGGCGTGGAGAAGCCGTTCACGGTCAATGTTCTCGAGGACGGCGAAATCCGCCAGGGCATCAAGGAATTCTCCTCGTGGCCGACGATTCCGCAGTTGTACGTCAACGGCGAATTCATCGGCGGTTCGGACATCATGACCGAAATGTACCAGTCCGGCGAATTGCAGCAGGTTTTCCAGCCCGCCTGAGCAGGCAGCGGCTGGCGGCGAAACGGACCGCCCCCCGGTCAACGGGACGGCTCGTTCAAAATTTCGTCTGCGGCATGATATCCAACAGCACCGTGCGGTTGGCCGGGGAAGGACGCAGCGGCCCACGCCGTGTCCACGCCGCCGCGGGTGGCCACGGCGCCGTCCCCGCATCCGGCGAAGCCTTGGGGGCAGTGCGCCGGGCGTCTTCCGAGGGCGTGTCCTCGAACTTGGCCGCGATGACCTTCGTCATGTCGTCGCGCGCGCGTCGCGGGCTGGAAACCGCGTCCGCATCGTGCGGCAGCGTGAAGCCGAGCGAACTCCGCTTTGCGCGTTTCGCCTGCATTCGTTGCCAGGCAGGATCCGCGACGATGTCCCGCAGTTCCTTCTCGTCCGCCAGGCCCTCGCGCAATGTCCTGCCCGCGGATGCATGCCAGTGCAGTTGATCTGCGAGGCGCTGGTGACAGGCCTCGGCGTTTTCCTGAGCCGCTTTCCAGACCTCGGTGATCTGGCTGTAGGTCTTGAACACGCCCTTCGTCTCCGCCGTCAGCACGCTTTTCAAGCGCTTTACCAGTTCCGCGCGATCGACCGCGGAGGTATCCCCGTGGGAGCGCTTTTCGTATAGCAGGGCCAGCTCGATGGCATGACGACCATGGCGCCTGACGATCATCGGCGTGCGCACGCCATTGGGCAGTTTCACCCAGAGGCCGGCAACGCGGCCGTCGCCCAAGGACAGCGCACGCTGTAGTTTGGCGAGCCCCGGAGCCGAATCCATGGCGTCCTGGGACGACAGATCGAGAATATCCGTGGAAAATCGCACGCCACCGAACGTTTCGGGCGGCGACGTGACGGGTGCCGTCTCCGGCGCAGTCGCGCGAGGCGGAACGGGCGAGGACCGCGGAGAGGAAGCCGGAGAAGAACGCGGCGACGACTCGCGCGACTCTGCGCGTTCGTACGTGTTCCACGGGGGATGCTTGAATGAGGTAACGGTGACGGGCGGCATGCGTAAACTCCCAGGAAGGCGCGCGACGCGCGCGCATGGTCGAGAGCGTTGGTGGTTCGCATGCGCACCCCGGTTGCCTCAGCCGGGCCGCCCGCGCCTCATGCCGCGGGTCTTACGGGCCGTAATGCCGTTTTGCGCGGCAAACGAACGGGTAGAAGCACAAAAGCGGTTGACGTCCTGAAAATTTAACCGTATAAAGTATTGGCAGGATTTTCAAGCGACGAGTATTTGCCTACACGTAGTCGCCTCAGAACGGTACTCCGGTCGTCATATTTACCTCCTTGATATCATGCAAACCGGGCTTTTCGCCCACTTCAACACAATTTAGTTAGGAACGTATTATGGCAACCGGTACCGTTAAGTGGTTCAACGACGCTAAGGGCTTCGGCTTCATCACCCCGGACGATGGCGGCGAGGACCTCTTCGCGCACTTCTCGGAAATTCGTGCTGACGGCTTCAAGTCGCTGCAGGAAAACCAGAAGGTCAGCTTCGACGTCAAGACCGGTCCGAAGGGCAAGCAAGCTTCGAACATCCAGCCGGTCTGATCGGCAGTTTCGGCAGTGCGCGTCGCGCGCTGCCGAAACGACGAACCGCGCCTCAGCGCGGTTTTTTTTCGTCCGGCTTTTGCGTCGGGCGTCAGCGGAAAATGCGCTCGGCGTAGATGCCCAGCCCCTTCGCCACGCTGGCCAGGGGATCGCCGTGCACGGCGGTGGCGGCCGGAAACGCGGCGCTGATTGCCGTGGACAGGAATTTCAGACCGGTGGAGCCGCCGGTGAAATACAACGCACCCACCTGCTCCGGCCGGATCCCGGCCTGACGCGCGGTATCGAGCGCCGCGGCGACGATGCGCTGCGTTTCCTCGGCCGACGCCTGCGCGAGGCGCTCGCCGTCGAACGGCGTGCACAACGCCTCCTCGATCAGACCAAGGTCGATCGACGTGTCGCCGCCGGCCGACACGGCGATCTTCGCGCCTTCCGAGAGGCCGATCAACGCATGGCCGAGCCGCTGATCGAAGACCCGCTCCAGCCGCGCCGGATAAGCTTCGTCCCGGTAGATATGCCGCATGAGCTTGAATTCCGCGATCCGCCGCGCACCATAGATCGTATTGACCAGGTGCCAGGTGGACAGGTCGAAATAGATCCGGTTCGGAATCTCGCGGCCCTCGACATCGGTCGACCGGTAGCCGAGCTCGCGCATGACGCTCGCGAGCGCCACGCGCTTGTCGATATCGGTCCCGGCGACATGCACGCCGTGATGCCCGAGCACGTCGTCGCGCCGGTCGAGCCGCGCCGCCCGCCCGGGACCGACGCGCACCAGCGAAAAGTCCGAGGTGCCGCCGCCGATGTCGACCACCAGCACGATCTGCTCGTCGCTCAGACCCGACTCGTAATCGAACGCCGCGGCAATCGGTTCGTACTGGAACACGACATCGCGCAGCCCGACCGAGCGCGCCGCGGCTTCCAGCTGTGCCTGCGCTTCGGCGTCGGCCTGCGGATCGTCGTCGACGAAGAACACCGGCCGGCCCATGACGGCCTGCGTGACGGGCGCGCCACTGGTGCGCCGCGCGGTCTGCAACAGGTGATCGAGGAACAGCGCGATGATGTCGAGAAACGGCAGCGCGGAGCCGTCGCCCAGTTCGGTGACGCCCAGCGCCAGCGGCGAACCCAGGATGCTCTTCAGCGAACGCATCAGACGGCCTTCATAGCCGTCGATGTACTCCGCGATGGCGGCCCGGCCGAACGCGCGCGTGTGCTCATCCGCATTGAAGAACACGGCGGTCGGCAAGGTGGGTTGCGCTCCCTCGAGCGCGATGAGTCGCGAGCCGCCGGCCGGCGCCGCGGCCGAGGGCGGCGTCGGCAACGCGAGCGCGGAATTGGAAGTGCCGAAATCGATAGCGCAAAAAGTCATGATCCTTCAGTCTGCTCGAGTACCCGGCGATCTGTGCACGAGAAGCCGCACAAGGGAATCAGCGTTTTTAGCACAATGAGCCGACGCGGGCAATCGCGCGTGCCGCGCGCGCGACGATACACGCGACGCGATGCGGGCCCTGGCCGAACGGTTCGCGCAACGAATCGTGAAATACGCTAGGCTCAGGAAAACCCGAGCGGTCCACACGGCGGTCGCGCCGTCCCGTTCGGCCCGACACCCCGTGACACGCTCGTCCAAAGCCTGGAGCGAAAGATCGCACCCTCGCCTGTCCCGCGCGCGCGTCCGCGCGCCGCTTCGCACCCTATCCGGGGAGACCGGATCACGACCGATCTCCCGGGCCGCCTCGACCGCCTGCCCTGGAGCCGCTTCCATGCCCTGGTGGTGGTGTCGCTCGGCATCACCTGGTTGCTCGACGGCCTGGAGGTCACGCTGGCGGGCGCCGTGGCAGGCTCGCTGAAATCGGCGGCGTCGCTGCATTTCGACAACGCCGATATCGGCATCGTCAGCAGCGCCTATCTTGCCGGCGCGGTGCTGGGGGCGCTGCTCTTCGGCTGGCTGACCGACCGGATCGGCCGGCGCAAGCTGTTCTTTGCGACCTTGCTGCTATACGTGGGCGCGACGCTCGCCACGGCGTTTTCATGGAATCTCGCGAGTTTCGTCCTGTTCCGTTTTCTTACGGGAGCGGGCATCGGCGGCGAGTATACGGCGGTCAATTCGACCATCCAGGAACTGACGCCGGCACGGGTGCGCGGCTGGACCGATCTGGTCATCAACGGCAGCTTCTGGCTGGGTGCGGGCGTGGGCGCGGCGGGCTCGATCGTCCTGCTCGACCCCGCGGTGCTGAGCGTCGATACGGGCTGGCGCGTGTGTTTCCTGATCGGTGGCGTGCTTGGCCTGGGCATTCTGTTCCTGCGCCGCCACCTGCCGGAAAGCCCGCGCTGGCTGATCACGCACGGACGCGTCGACGAGGCGCGCGAGATCGTCGAATCGATCGAGGCACGGGTGCGCGGCGAAGGGCTCGCCATGGCGGACGATGCCGCGCTGCCGCAATTGCACCTGCGCATGCGCGATCACACGCCGCTGCGCGAGGTGTGGCACACGATCTTCACCGTGCACCGCCAGCGCGCGGTGGTGGGACTGGCGCTTATGGCCGCGCAGGCGTTCTTCTACAATGCGATCTTCTTCACCTACGCGCTGGTGCTGACGGATTTCTATCGGGTGCCGTCCGCCCATGTCGGCTGGTACCTGTTGCCGTTCGCGCTGGGAAATTTTCTCGGACCCGTCTGTCTCGGCCGTCTGTTCGACGTCGTCGGGCGCCGTCCGATGATCGCCTCGACCTATGCCGCCTCGGGCATCCTGCTGACCCTTTCCGGCTATCTGTTCTATATCGGCGTGCTCGACGCGCGCACGCAGACGATCGCGTGGATGGTGATCTTCTTCTTCGCCTCGTCGGCCGCCAGCGCCGCCTACCTCACGGTCAGCGAGACCTTCCCGCTGGAGATCCGGGCGCTCGCGATCGCGGCGTTCTACGCGATCGGCACCGGCCTGGGGGGCGTGGCGGGGCCGGCGTTGTTCGGCTGGCTGATCGACAGCCACCGGCGCGGCAATGTCTACGCGGGCTACCTGTTCGGTTCGTTGCTGATGGTCGCCGCCGCCGCGATCCACTGGCGCTGGGGCATCGCCGCCGAGGGACGCTCGCTCGAATCGGTGGCCGCGCCGTTGTCGTCCAGCGACGACTAGCGCGCGGCCGGCACGGGTGCCGAAGCGGGTGCCGGCGCGGTGCTCACTCCCGCGCCGGTCGCAGTCGCCCGGCATGGCCGACGCAGGCCGCTGCGACCGTGGCCAGCAGAACGCTGACCAGCAGCAGACCGATCGAGGCCTGGCGCAGGCCGATGCGATCGGCGCAAAACCCGATCAGGACCGGCCCCAGCATGGCCCCCGCGTAACCGATGGTCATCGCCACGGCAATCGCGCTGGCCGGATGCTTGCCCAGTCGGCCGACCGTGCTCAGCACCACGGGCAGGATGTTGCCGATGCCCAGGCCCACCAGAGCGAAACCCACGCAGGCCGTCAGGACGCCGGGATAGGACAGCAGCAGGATATAGCCGGCGACGGCGGTGAGCGCGCCCAGGCGCACCGTGCGCATCGGCCCCATGCCGGCGACGACGCGGTCGCCGCACAGGCGGCTGACGGCCATCGCCACGGAAAAACAACCGAACCCGAGGGTCGCCGCCGCGTCGCCGGCCCCCACCACCAGACTCAGGTAGAGGCCACTCCAGTCCCCCACCGCCCCCTGCAGCACCATCGCCAGCGCGGTCGAGAGGCCCAGCATCAACGAGGTGAACCATAGCCCCATCCAGCGAATCCACGCACCGGACGGCCCGGCGGCGCGATCCGCGCCCGCGTTCGTGCCGTCGACGGCAACCGCCGACGGCACCGCCTGCGGCGAACCCGTGCGCGAACCCGTCTCGCACGCGGCATCGGCAGCATCGGCAGCATCGGCAGCATCCGCGACAGCCGGCCGCGGCGGCTTCGGGTCCGCCCGACGGGCCGCGTTCGCGGCCCCGGCCGATGCGCCATTCACCCCCACTTTCCATGCAAGCGCGAGCAGCAGCATCGCCACGGCCGCGGGCGCCAGCAGGCCCGCGCGCGCGGAGCCGCCCAGCGCCGCCATCAGCCCGCCAACCGCCGTGCCCAGCAACGCGCCGCAACTGTTCGCGGCGAAAAAGGACGACATGACGGGACGGCCCATGCGCCGTTCGATCCCGGCGCCGTGCGCATTCATCGAAACTTCCAGCGCGCCGACCGCGAAACCCAGCGCGAGCAAGGCGGCGATCAGCCAGACATGGCTCGTGGCGAATGCCGGCCCGAGCAGCGCCACCAGGAAACACGCCGCCGCTCCCAGCGTGGCAGCGCCGCTGCTCACGCGTTTGGCGAGTTGACTCATCAGCAGCGTTGCCATCAGCGCGCCCCCGCCGAAGCCCGGCAACGCAATACCCAATTCGGTGGTCGACAGTTGCAGGGCCTGGCGCACGCGGGGAATATCGGCAATCCAGCCGCCGGTGCCCACGCCGGCCCCCATGAACACCAGCAAGGTGCCGATCCGCTCGCGTGGAAAGTCCCGCGCCCCCGCGCGTACCGCCGCCGCACCCCGGCGCATCCAGCCGGTCGGCCCGCCCTTGTCCCCGCCCGCCGCGCATTGCGTTGTCGTCATCTCCCGCTCCTGTTGGATCCGCAGCCGGCATGGTCGGCGCAACGGGTCGCGGGCATGTCGCGTTGCCTTCGCGGAGGTCCAGTGCAACGAAAGAGGGTTGACAGGAATGCGCTTTTCTCCCCATACTTTCGCCATGTCTGCTTACAAGACCTCTCACCTCCACGCATCGCTACTAGCCCTATCGTCCGGGCTAGGCCTACTATCGCGAATCTGAAGTCGTAATTCGCGTCGCCTTCGCCCCGCATTTGGCTGCACCGCGCCTTGACCCTCATTGCGCCGACCAGCCGGTTTCTCCCCCTGAATTCCCGTAGATTTGTGTTGGTCCGCAGCGCCGTAACGTGGTCTCACGCCCTGTTCGCGCCGTCGTCGGCCCCGCCCGGATCACGCCCTTCGTCCACTTTAGTCGCCACGCGAGAACCGCCATGTTGAAGAACCCGTCGAGCAAATACCGTCCCGTCGCCCCGGTCGATCTCCCCGACCGTGCCTGGCCCACGAAGACCCTCACCCATCCGCCGATCTGGATGAGCACGGATCTGCGCGACGGCAACCAGTCCCTGTTCGAGCCGATGGATGCCGAACGCAAGATGCGCATGTTCAAGACCCTGGTGCAGATCGGCCTGAAGGAAATCGAAGTCGCTTTTCCGTCGGCCTCGCAGACCGACTTCGATTTCGTCCGCGGTTTGGTGGAAAACGGCCATATTCCCGACGACGTGACCATCGAGGTTCTGACGCAATCGCGCGAGGATCTGATCCGGCGCACGATGGAATCCGTGCAGGGTGCGAAGAAAGCGATCGTTCATCTCTACAACGCGACCGCGCCGGCCTGGCGCAGGATCGTCTTCAATACCGACAAGGACAGCGTCAAGGCGCTCGCGGTCAAGGGTACGCGGATGATCCGGGAGATCGCCGAGCGCCATCCCGAGACCGAATGGACGTTCCAGTACAGCCCTGAATGCTTCACCGCGACCGAACTCGATTTCGCCAAGGAAGTCTGCGACGCGGTCAGCGCCGCCTGGGGACCGACGCCCGAGCGCAAGATGATCTTCAATCTGCCGGCCACCGTCGAAGTCGGCACGCCGAACCACTATGCCGACCAGATCGAATGGATGCACCGCCACCTGGAACGGCGCGACAGCATCGTGATCAGCGTGCATCCGCACAATGACCGCGGTACCGCGGTGGCGGCGGCCGAACTCGCGGTGCTGGCCGGCGCCGACCGCGTCGAGGGCTGCCTGTTCGGCAATGGCGAGCGTACCGGCAATGTCGACCTCGTGACGCTGGCGCTCAATCTGTACTCGCAGGGCGTCGATCCGCAACTCGACTTCTCCAAGATCAACGAGATCGCGCGTACCGTGGAGGAGTGCAACCAGTTGCCGATCCACCCGCGTCATCCCTATGTGGGCGACCTCGTCTTCACCGCCTTTTCGGGCTCGCATCAGGACGCGATCAAGAAAGGCTTCGCGGTGCAGCAGGCCGATGCCCTCTGGGAAGTGCCCTATCTGCCGATCGATCCGAGCGATATCGGCCGCACCTACGATTCGATCATTCGCGTGAACAGCCAGTCGGGCAAGGGCGGCATCGCCTATCTGCTGGAGCAGGGCTATGGGTTGGCGATGCCGCGCCGCCTGCAGGTGGAATTCAGCGGCGCGGTGCAGAAGATCACCGACGACACCGGCAGCGAGGTCAGCGCGGCGAGCCTGTGGGAGCTGTTCAACGACGAGTACACGCGCGTGACCGAGCCGATCGAGTACGTGAAGCACCATCTCGCGGAACAAGGCGATCGCGAATCGATCGCCCTGACCGTGCGCATCCATGGCGAGCAGCGCGTGCTGCGCGGTGAAGGCAACGGCCCGCTCGACGCGCTGATGCAGGCGTTGCGCGTGCCGGTACGGATCCAGCATTACGAGGAGCGGGCCACCGGACAAGGCGCCGACGCCACCGCGGTGGCTTTCGCCGAAATGGCCACCGACGCCCTGCCGGGCACCGTCTTCGGCGTCGGCATCCATCCGAACCTGGTGACCGCGTCGATTCGCTCGGCCATCAGCGGCATCAACCGGGTGCATGCCCGTATCGACGTGAACGCGCAGGCAAGCTTCTTCGCCGCGCTCGCGGTCGAAACCGAGGCCTGAAGCCAGCCGATGATCGCCTAACCCCGATCACCGCAGGACCGAAGCGATGCCCGCATGACGATGCGGACATCGCTTTTTTCTTTGATGCCCTCGTTCGCGCCATCCGCCGGCGCGAAGAAAATCGCGACGGCGCGACGCGTCAGAGCGACGCGGCCACCCGCGCGGCGGTATCGTAAAGACCCGAGACGTTGCGCAGCAGTTGCGCGGCGTCGCCGATCTGCTGATTCGTCAGGCCCGCGTCCGCCAGCGTCGACATGAGGCAGCTTTCCCGAACCTCGCGATACCGCGCACAGAGCGTGCGGCCCTGTTCCGAGGCTGCGAACAATACCTCCTTGCCGGCTTTTTCGGTCACGAGATAGCCGCGGCTGACCAGTTTCTTCAAGCTGTAGCTGGCGATATGCGTGTCCTCGATGTTCAGCACGAAACAGATGTCGGCCAGTTTCTTCTTGCGCTGCCGATGATTGACGTGGTGCAGCAGCGATACCTCCATGGGCGTCATGTCGTCGACGCCGGCGGCGGCCATGCAGCGGGTCATCCATTTGTTGAAGGCGTTGCCGGCCATGATCAGGCCATATTCGAGCTCGGACAACTCGGCGCTGACCCCGGACAGCAGATGGGATGAAGAGACGATCGGGACGGGCAATGTCGACATGGCAGGCAGGCTCGTTGGTGACACGGACGTAGCGGACGGAAAAGTATAACGACAGACATGCCGATCGAACGATCGTACGATCGTCGCCGGAAATTAATTTTATTTATAATTTATCTATAATTTATGTACAACGTAAAATGGTCCCGCTACCGTCGCCGTCGTTGCAATGGCGGCGTGCCGCGCGTCCACGTCACGCCGCTTTCACGTTGCCCGTCCTCTCTGCGTTCATCAAGGTTTCCGAGCCATGTCGCGTCCCACGATCCAGCCGCTTGGCGATAGTGCCTTTTTCGTCGCCGCACCCGCGCCCGCGACGCTGGCATGCCAGTCCCGCGTGTGGAAAGTCGCCGAACGGGCCCGCCACTGGCCCCATATCGTCGATGTGGTGCCGGGCATGAACAATCTGACGATCGTTTTCGATCCGCTGGCGGCCGATGCCCCCGCGCTCGCCCGCCAGCTCGAACAGGCATGGAGCGAAACGTCGAAACCCGCCGCCGACACGGGCCGGATCGTCGACGTGCCCGTGCACTATGGCGGCGCCCACGGGCCGGACCTGCCGGAAATCGCCCGGCATGCCGGCATGCCGACGGAAGACGTCGCCGCGCTGCATGCCGCGGGCCGCTACACGGTGTACTTCCTGGGATTTCAACCGGGTTTCGCCTATCTGGGCGGACTCGACCCGCGTCTGCACACGCCGCGCCGCGCGACCCCGCGCCTGCAGGTCGCGGCGGGCTCGGTCGGCATCGGTGGCGAGCAAACCGGCATCTATCCGGCGGCGTCGCCGGGCGGCTGGCAATTGCTGGGGCGTTCGGACCTCGTTTTCTTCGACCCGCAACGAGAATCGCCATGTCTGATGCAACCGGGCGATCAGGTGCGCTTCACGATCGCGAGCGTGACGGCATGATCGACATCCTCCGCGCGGGACTCTTCAGCTCGGTCCAGGATCTGGGCCGCACCGGACACCGGCATGACGGCGTGGGACAAAGCGGCGCGCTCGACACGCTGGCGCTACGCGTCGCGAATCGCCTGGTCGGCAATCCGGAAACCGCGGCGGGCATCGAGTTCACCGTCGGGCAACCGGTGCAGTTGCGTTTCGCCACGGCGACCCGCATCGCCCTGACGGGCGCGGACTGCGCGGCCACGCTCGACGGCCACCCGATTCATGCATGGTGGAGCCAGCCGGTGGCGGCCGGTCAGGTGCTGTCGCTGGGCGTGCCGTCGCGCGGCATGCGCGCCTATCTCGGCGTGGCCGGCGGCATCGGCGTCCCGCTCGTGCTCGGTTCGCGCAGCACCGACCTGAAGTCCGGCTTCGGCGGCCACGACGGGCGCGCGCTGCGCGATGGCGACCGCCTGCCGCTGGACGGCGCCACCGCGCCCGCGGCCGCCGCGGCCGTACCGGCCGATGCCTTGCCTTTCGGCGTCAAGCCGCCGAACTGGTGTCGTTTCGCCCAGGTGCGGCCCGCGCTGCGCGTCTCGCGCGACTATCCGCGTTCCGGCGCCGAGGCGCAGTGGGTCCGGATGCTGCGCGGCCCCGAATACGCAAGCTTCGGCCCTGCCGCGCACGACGCGCTGTGGAACGCCGAATGGACGGTGACACCCGCCAGCAACCGCATGGGTTACCGGCTCGGCGGCCCGGCGCTGACGCGCAAAAGCGGTGGCGAACTGCTCTCCCATGCGGTCCTGCCGGGTACCCTCCAGGTGCCGCCAGGCGGTCAGCCCATCCTGCTGATGGGCGATGCGCAGACCGCCGGCGGCTATCCGAAGCTGGCGCTGGTGATTACCGCCGACCTCTGGCAACTTGCGCAGACACGGTTGAACGCGCCAGTGCGCTTCGTCGAGTGCTCGCACGCCGACGCGCGCCAGGCCTTGCTGGATATCGAAACGTATTTTCACCAACTGGAATTGGCGATCCGGCTGCAGCGCGAACGCCGCCTGCGGTCGGCCGCCTAGATCCGCACGCGCGAGCGGTACACCGCCGCCGCGCGTGTCGACTCGATGGAGCATCATGGAAATCGATCTGAACGCCGATCTGGGCGAAGGCTGCACCACCGACGAAGCATTGCTCGATCTGGTCAGCTCGGCGAATATCGCCTGTGGCTGGCATGCGGGTGGCGCCGATGCGATGCGCGACTGCGCGCGCTGGGCCGTGGCGCGGGGCGTGTCGATCGGCGCGCATCCGAGCTTTCTGGACCGGGAAAACTTCGGCCGCGCGGAAATGCATCTGACGCCCGACGAGGTGCATGCCGGCATGCTCTATCAACTGGGCGCGCTGGCGGCCATCGTCCACGCCGCCGGCGGGCGCATCGCGCATGTCAAACCGCACGGGGCGCTATACAACCAGGCGGCGCGGGATCCGGTTCTGGCGGACGCGATCGTGCGCGCCGTCGCCGCGTTCGATCCGTCGCTCACGGTCTTCGGTCTTGCCGGCGGCGAACTCGTCGCCGCCGCGCAGCGTGCCGGTCTGACGGTCGTCGAGGAGGCGTTCGCCGATCGCGGCTATCGCGCCGACGGCTCGCTGGTGCCGCGCGATGCGCCCGGCGCGCTGATCCACGACGAGGAGGCGATGATCGAGCGCATTCTGGTAATGATCCACGAAAAACGCGTGCGTACCGTGGAAGGCGACTGGTGCGCGGTGAACGCGCAGACATTCTGTCTGCACGGTGACGGCCCGCATGCGCTGGCCTTCGCCCGCCGCATCCGCGCAACGCTGGAAGCCCGTCACATCCGCGTTCGCGCCGGCTGACGGGCGCGTGGGCGCCGCATGGCGGCACCCACGCGATTTTTGACCGGGTACCGTTTGCATTTCCGTCGGCGCCTTGCCTTGCTCCGTTGTACCTTGCCTGCCGTTCCCCCTGGTCCTTCAATTTGGAGTACTTGATGCAAATCAGTCTGTGGCCCCTGATCGGCGTTGCCGCGATCATCGCGGGTTTCCTGTTGCGCTTCAACCCGATGCTGGTGGTGGCCGCCGCCGCGCTGATCACCGGATTCGCCGCGCATTTTCCGCTCGAACGGGTACTGGCCGAGATCGGATCGGGCTTCATCAAGGCCCGCGCCCTGCCGCTGATCATCCTGCTGCCGCTCGCGGTGATCGGGCTGCTCGAACGGCATGGCCTGCGCGAACGCGCGCAGGCGTGGATTTCCGGCATCCACGCCGCCACCACCGGCCGCTTGCTGATCGTCTACCTGCTGGTGCGCCAGCTCACCGCGGCGATCGGACTCACCGGACTGGGCGGGCATCCGCAGATGGTGCGCCCGCTGCTCGCGCCGATGGCCGAAGGCGCCGCCGAGACGCGCTTCGGCAAACTGAGCGACGCGGTGCGTTACCGGCTGCGCGCCTGGGCCGCCGCCACCGACAATGTCGGCCTGTTCTTCGGCGAGGACATCTTCGTTGCGTTCGGCGCGATCGTGCTGATGGTCACCTTCCTGCGCGAGGCGGGCATCGAGACCCAGCCCATGCATGTGGCGATGTGGGGCATTCCCACCGCGATCTGCGCGTTCTGCATCCATGCGTTCCGGCTGTGGCGCCTCGACCGCCGCCTGCGCCAGGAACTGCAGTCCCTGCCCGCGCCGGACGGCGCCCTCCGGCCCACCGACAACATCGGTGACACCCGTGCCGTTCGTAACGTCCGTGAAACCCGCGGAGACCGTCGATGACCTTGTCGATCCAATACCTGTTCTGGCTGCTGGGCCTCATCCTGGTGGTGGTCGCCGGCATGATCCTGACGGACCGGCAGCATCCCCGGCGCTTCCTGGCCGGCGGTTTCTGGCTGATCTATGCATTGACCTTCCTGGTGGGCGACCGCCTGCCGCCGGCGTTCGTCGGCGCGGCGGTGGTGATCATGGCGCTGATCGCCGGCTTCGGCGGCGTGACCTCGGGGAAACCGCGCGTGCTGCGCGAGGATGTGCGGCGCGCGAGCGCGAAACGGCTCGGCAACCGGCTGTTCGTACCGGCGCTGACGATCCCGGTGATCACCGTGGTGGGCACGTTGCTCGCGCCGCATCTGGTGTTCGGCGGCGTGCCGCTGATCGATCCGAAGAACGTCACGCTGGTCGCGTTCGGCATCGGCTGCATCGTCGCGGTGGGCGTGGCATGCGTCATCACCCGCGATACGGTGGGGCAATCGATGCGCGAAACGCGGCGGCTGATCGATGCGCTGGGCTGGGCCGTGGTGCTGCCGCAGATGCTCGGCATGCTCGGGCTGGTGTTCTCGGACGCCGGCGTCGGCAAGGCCGTCGCGCACCTGACCACCGCCTACATCAACATGGACTACCGTCTGGTCGCGGTGATCGTGTATTGCGTCGGCATGGCGCTGTTCACGATCGTGATGGGCAATGGCTTCGCCGCGTTTCCGGTGATGACCGGCGGCGTCGGCGTGCCGATCCTGGTCGGCGTCTACCATGGCGACCCGGCGATCATGGCCGCGATCGGCATGTTCTCCGGCTATTGCGGCACCCTGCTCACGCCGATGGCCGCCAATTTCAACATCGTGCCCGTGGCGCTCCTGGAATTGCCGGACAAGAACGCGGTGATCAAGGTGCAGGCGCCCACCGCCATCGCCGTGCTGATCTGCAATATCGTCCTGCTGAACACTTTCATGTTCCGCTGACGCTTCATGGCGCTCACGCGCCGGGCGCGACCTCGGCGTCCAGACCGGCGATGTAATGGGTCATGCTGCGCGCGATCTCGCGCTGGCCGAGGACGACCCGGTGCGCGCCGTGCTGCTCGAGGTGGGCAATTTCCGCCGAACTGTGCGCGCGCGCCAGCACGTGCACCTGCGGGCCCAGCTCGCGGGCCTGCCGGATGACCTCCGCCGCCTCGAACGCGTTCGGAATCGACATCACCAGATAGCGGGCGCTGGCGATGCCCGCCTGCTCCAGCACATCGACCATCACGCCATTGCCGCACACCGCGGTCACGCCCTCGTCGCGCAGCCGGCCGACGATGTCGAGCCGGTCGTCGACCACGACGAAGGCGGCCTGCGCCGCGCGCAGGGTCTTGGCGACTTCGCGCCCCACCCGGCCATAGCCGACGATGATGACGTGACCGGCGGCGACGTGCTGCGCCACACCGGCCACGCCGTCATCCACGATCGCGCCAGCGGCAAGCGCCCCCTGCGCCGGCGAACGCGCGGCACCATACCCGGCGATCCGGCGCGCGATCGCGAAGACCAGCGGATTGAGGATGATCGACAGGATCGCGCCCGCGAGGATCAGGTCGCGGCCATGCTCGGGCAGCAGTTTGAGACTGATCCCCAGGCTTGCCAGGATGAACGAGAATTCGCCGATCTGCGCCAGGCTTGCGGCAATCGTCAGCGCGGTATCGGTGGTGCGGCGAAACAGCTTGACGATCACCAGCGCCGCCAGCGATTTCCCCACCACGATGATCAGGAACGTGGCCAGCACCGCCAGCGGCGCGTCGATCAGCACATGCGGATTGAACAGCATGCCGACGGAGACGAAGAACAGCACCGAAAACGCATCGCGCAGCGGCAGGATGTCGGCCGCCGCGTCGTGGCTCAATTCCGACTCCCCGAGGATCATCCCCGCGAAGAAGGCGCCCAGCGCGAACGAGACGCCGAAGATCGCCGCCGAGCCGAACGCGACGCCGAGCGCGATCGCCAGCACCGCGAGCGTGAACAGTTCCTTCGAGCCGGTCATCGCGATCTGCACGAGCACCCAGGGAATCACCCGCCGCCCGACGAGCAGCATCACCGCGACGAAGGCCGCGACCTTCGCCAGCGTCAGCCCGAGCGTCCAGAGCAGCGTCGCCGTGCTCAGCGTCACCGGCTGACCTTCCGCATGGCCGCCGAGCAGACCCGCGAACGGCGGCAACAGCACCAGCGCCAGCACCATCACCAGATCCTCGACGATCAGCCAGCCGATCGCCACCTTGCCTTTTTCGGAATCGAGTATCCGCTGGTCCTGCAGCGCGCGCAGCAGGACGACCGTGCTGGCCACCGACAGCGACAGGCCGAAGACGATGCCCGCGCCGGTCGTCCAGCCGAACAGGCGCGCGAGCATCCAGCCCAGCCCCGTGGCGAAGCCGATCTGCACGAGCGCGCCGGGAATGGCGATGTTCTTGACCGACAGCAGGTCCTTCAACGAAAAATGCAGCCCGACGCCGAACATCAGCAAAATCACGCCGATTTCCGCCAGTTCGGGCGCCAGTCCCTGGTCCGCGACATAGCCGGGCGTGAACGGTCCGACGACGATGCCGGCCAGCAGATACCCGGCCAGCGGCGGGATTTTCAGACGATTGGCGATGGCGCCGAAAACGAAGGCAATGCAAAGGCCCGCGACGATCGTGGCGATCAGGGGCGTGTGGTGCAGCATCGAGTCTCCCGGAAAAACGTTAGCGGGCCGAACGCCAGGCGGCGACGGCGATCCAGGCCCAGGCCGCGAGCAATGCGACGCCGCCGAGCGGCGTCACCGCGCCGAGCACCTTGACCCCGGTGAGCGTCAACGCATACAGGCTGCCGCTGAACAGGACGATGCCGACGAACATCGTCACCCCTGCGCCCGACAACGCCGCCACGCCGATGCGCGGCATCAGCAGGGCGACGATCAGCAGGCCGAGCCCGTGGATCAGATGATACGTGACCGCCGTCTGCCAGACGGCCAGCATCTCCGGGCTGACGATGCGCCGCAGCCCATGGGCGCCGAATGCGCCGGCCCCCACGGCGACGAGCATGTTCAGGGAGCCGAGGACGATCAACTGGCGTTCATTCATGGTCATTTTCACAGGCGGAAATGCGGGTGGGGGGTGGGCAGGACGAGGAAACGGGCAGTGAAACGCATGCCCGTGCGCCGTTATCAGTGTCGGGGCGGGCGGATCAGTTCAATTTTTTTGCGCCAACGCTCCCGGGGGACGCGCCACCGCCACCAGCCGCGCGCCGCGTCCTGCCCCGAGCGGCACGGCGCGTGCGGACGCGACGGCCATGGTGCGTCCCGCCCCGGTCGCGGGCGTCCCGCCGCGGAAGCCGGCGGCGTGGCCGGTCTCAGAAGCCGGCGGCGTGGCCGTCGCGGCGGCTGTCGCTGGCCGCCACATAGCCGTGGTCCACTTCTTCGGAGAGCCGCCAGATGAACTGGCCGGAACCGAAATCCATATAGGGGTCGTCGACCGACTTCAGCGCGTGCCCGCGTGCCTGCAATGCCGCGACGGTTGCCGGAGACATCGTCGATTCGACATCGAGCGAGAAGTCCCGGTTCACTTTCCAGCGCGGCGCGTCGCAGGCGGCCTGCGGCTGCTGCCGGTAGTCGAGCATGCGCACCAGCGTCTGCAGATGACCTTGCGGCTGCATGTCGCCGCCCATCACGCCGAAACTCATCACCGGCTTGCCCGCATGCGTCAGAAAGGCGGGAATGATCGTATGGAAAGGCCGCTTGCCGGGCCCGACCACGTTCGCGGATTGCGGATCCATCGAAAACCCCACGCCGCGGTTCTGCAGGCTGATGCCGGTGCCCGGCACGACCAGCCCGGATCCGAAACCCATGTAGTTCGACTGGATGAAGGAAATCATCATGCCGTTCTCGTCGGCCGCGCTCAGATAGACCGTGCCGCCCGCCTTGGGCATGCCGAAGTCGAAATGCGTCGCCCGGTCGGGACGGATCAACGCCGCGCGGCTGTCGAGATAGGCGTCGTCGAGCATCTGCGCGGGCGTCACCTCCATGCTGCGCGGATCGGCGACATAGCGGTACAGATCGGCGAACGCCAGCTTCATCGCCTCGATCTGCAGGTGTTGGGATTCCGGCGAATCGACCGGCAGGCTGGCGAGATCGAAACGCTCCAGGATGCCCAGCGCGATCAGCGCGGCGATGCCCTGGCCGTTCGGCGGAATCTCGTGCACATCGTAGCCGCGGTAGCGTTTCGCGATCGGATCGACCCATTCCGGCCGATAGCCGGCGAGATCCTCGCGCGACATCACGCCGCCATTTTCCCGGCTGAAGGCGACGATCTTCTCGGCGAGTTCACCCTCGTAGAAGGAACGGCCGCGGGTCCTGCCGATGTCGCGCAGGGTTCGCGCCGCATCGGGCAGCGCGAAGCGTTCACCCACCTCGGGCGCGCGGCCGCGCGGCATGAAGGCGGCGGCGAAGCCCGGCTGGTCGCGCAGCGCGGGAATCGCGGCCGCCCATTTGTGCGCGACGATCGGCGGCACCGAGTAGCCGCGCTCGGCGATCTCGGCGGCGGGTTCGAGTACTTCCTCGAACGCGAGCTTGCCGAAACGCTCGTGCAGCGCGGCCCACGCGGACACCGCGCCCGGCAGCGTGACGGTGTCCACGCCACGCTGCGGCTGCGCGATGCGGCCGTCGACGCCGTGTTTCTTGCGGAAATAGTCGAGCGTCCAGCCTTGCGGCGCGGTGCCGGACGCGTTCAGGCCGTGCAGCTTTTCGCCGTCCCAGAGGATCGCGAACGCATCGCTGCCGAGGCCGCACGAGACCGGTTCGACGATCGTCAGCACCGCCGCGGCGGCGATGGCCGCATCGACGGCGCTCCCGCCCCGCAGCAGCATCCGCACCCCCGCCTGCGCCGCCAGCGGATGCGACGTGGCGACGGCGTTACGCGCGAACAGGGGAATCCGCACGGTGGGGTAAGGGTTGGACCAGTTGAATGTGATCGATGACATCGCACGGCTCTCGGACGGGGGCGTCGGCCGGTCCTGCGAGCGGGCCGCAGCACCGGATGGGAAGATTACATTTGCATGCACAAACGAACTGCGATTATTGACGACAACCGGTGCGAAGAAAAGCGCAATCGCGTCGCGGCGGTCATGCACTGCCCCGCTGGCGGGCGCGGGACGCGGCGTCGGTACGCATGAAATGCGCGTGGCGAAGGCACGGGACTCTTTCACGCGCGCTCGTCGCCGGCCGCGACCCCGATTCGCCATGGACGGGTCAAACAAAACCGATTCCTCCTATTCTTGCGACTCGCGCCGTCCCGGCTTTGCTTCCCCATAGCGCAGATATTCGCCATGCCCTGTCATTCTCCCTTCCGTCTGCTGACGACGGTGTCGCTGTCGATCGCATCGATGCTGGTCGTCGCACCGGCTGCGTCCGCGCCCTCCGCGGCCGTTCCCATCGCGCCTCCGATGGCATCCCCGATGGCATCCCCGATTGCCCCCGCGATTGCGCCTCCGATGGCCCCTCCGATGGCACCTCCGATGGCCCCTCCGATGGCGCCCCCGATGGCGCCGCCGCAATTCGGGGCGCCTCTTCCGTCTTCGGGCAACGCGCACCAGGGTGCGCCGTCCGGCGGCGGCATGGCGGCGGTTCAGGAACAAATGGCGGAAGTCCTGCGACTGAGAAACGAACGCGCGAACGATCCGCATGCCGCACCGCTGAACATCAGCGAACTTCAGTCGCTGGCGCGTGCAAACATCGCCGCGAAACATGCCGCCCAGGCCGAGGCCGCACGCATTGAAATGCTGGAAGCGCAAGCACTTGCGGACGCGCGTGCCCAGGCCGCGGCGGCACGTGCCGCCGCTGCGCGACAGGCGCAGGCGAATGCCGCGGCACAGGCGGACGCTGCGCGGCAAGCGCAGGCGGATGCCGCGGCCCATACGCCTGCCACTGCTGCCTCCGACGCCGCGTCGAGCGGCGCCGCGCAGACGAATGCGGACGTCGCGCCGCTCGATCATCCGGACAAGACCGATTCCTCCGACCCCGCCGGCGGCAAGACACCAGGGAGTCGGAGTGGCCGGAGCGGACAAGGCGCTCGGGACGATCGGCAGAAGCAGGACGGTGCCGCTCGATCGGCAGCCAGGGAGACCGGCCTCGCAACGAGCGGGCACCCGCAGGGCCTGGACGACCTGGACGACCATGCCGCCGCGCGGCACTATGTCGATGCACAGGGCGCCGCGCTGGCGGCCCGTTTCGACGAGCGTCTGGCGCTGACGCAGCAATCGATCGAGCACGTGGCGAGCCGCGCCTATTCCGGCGTCGCCGCCGGGATGGCGATGCCCAATCTGACCCCGCGCGAGCCCGGCGGCGTCCTGGTTGCGGCCGGCGCCGCGCGTTACCGCTCCGGCAGCGCCTTCGCCGCGGGCGCCACCTACCGGACCCGCAACAGCCGCTGGCTGGTACACGCCGCGCTGGCGGTGACCGACTGCGGCGACACAGGCGTGCGCACGCACATCGGCTACGAGTTCTGAACCGCGAACGCAGAGCATGGCGACGACAGACGCATAATTTTTTTATTTGTCCTGGAATTACGGCGGGCTATCTTATTCATGAACGAATGAACGAATGAACCACGGCGCGCGACGTTGGTCGCGCACCCTGGCCGCCATTTCATGAACCCACCGCCGGGGGATCGCGCATGGCCTCGTCGTCCGACCTCGCGGCCCGCGCTCCCGCTCCCGTCTCCACGTCCGTCGCCCTGGCCTCGGCATGGCCGCGCCGCGCGGCGATCGCATTCAACGCGCTCGTCTACGGCTTCGTTCTCTGCCCGCTGGTCTTCGTCGTCTGGCTGAGTTTCTTCAAGGATGCGATCCTCACGTTTCCGCCGTCGGGCTATACCGCTCACTGGTATGTCAGTGCATGGCGCAATCACGCCTTCGCCGACGGTTTTCTCTTCAGCGTGCGCATCGCCCTGGTGGCCGCGATCCTCGGCGTTCTCCTCGGCGTGGCCGCCGCGTTCGGTCTCGTACGCTTCGCCTTTCGCGGCGCCGGCGCGGTGAGAAACCTGCTGATGCTGCCGTTGCTGATTCCCGGCATCGTCGCCGGCATCGCGATCTACCTGTTCTATCTGCGCGCGGAAAACGCGCTGAATATCGATATCGTCGGCACCTTCGGCGGCCTGATCGCCGCCCATGTCTGCCTGACGCTGCCCTGGACGCTGCGCCTGGTCACCGCCGGCCTGACGAATCTGGATACCAGCATCGAAGAAGCCGCCCGCAATCTGGGCGCGAACGCATGGACCACGTTCCGGCGCGTGACGCTGCCCGCGCTGCGCCCGGCATTGATCGCCGCCTTCCTTTTCAGCTTCATCGTCTCGTTCGAGAATCTCGAAGTGTCGCTGCCCCTGGTGGGCGCGAACCACATGACCCTGCCGATCGCCGTCATGCAGTATCTCGAATTCAATCTGGACCCGACGATCGCGGCGGTCGCCGCGGTGCAGGTGCTGCTGCTCGGCATCGTGATGCTGATCACCGATCGTTTCGTCAAACTCAGTCAGGTGGTATGAGAGCATGGCAACCGTTTCGCTACAGAACCTGCGCAAGGACTACGGCGGCGCCCTCGCCGTCAGCGATTTCTCGCTCGACATCGCCGAAGGCGAGATGGTGGCCTTTCTCGGACCGAGCGGCTGCGGCAAGACCACCACGCTGCGGATGATCGCCGGTTTCGTCGCGCCGAGCGCCGGCGCGATCCGCATCGGCGACACGGATGTGACCGGCTTGCCGCCCGAGCGGCGCGATACCGGCATGGTGTTCCAGCGCTACGCGTTGTTTCCGCACATGACCGTCGCGCAGAACGTCGCGTTCGGGCTGGAAATGCGCAGGATGTCGGCGCGCGACCGGAAACAACGCGCCACCGAGGCGCTCGACATGGTGCGGATGTCGCCGCTCGCGGAGCGTTATCCGCGACAGCTCTCGGGCGGACAACAGCAGCGTGTCGCCATCGCGCGGGCGCTGGCGATCCGCCCGAAGGTCTTCCTGCTCGACGAACCCCTGTCGAATCTCGATGCCAAGCTGCGCGTCGAGGTGCGCGAGGAGATCCGCGCGCTGCAGCAGCGCCTGGGCCTGACGACGATCTTCGTCACCCACGACCAGGAAGAAGCCCTGACCGTCTCGGACCGGCTAGCCATCATGCACGACGGGCGCGTGCAGCAGGTCGGCCGGGCCGACGAATTGTACGAACGGCCGGCGAATCGTTTCGTCGCCGATTTCCTCGGCAGGATGAATTTCTACGAGGGTCACCTGGGCGCGGACGGCTTCGAGACCGGCAAGGGCACGCTGATGCGTGTCGCCGATGTGGCGGCGCATCCGCCGGGCCATGCGGTCACCGTCGGCATCCGCCCCGAGCGCATCGTGCTCAGCCGCCTGCAGCCGGTGCCCCTGCGCACGAACGTGTTGCCCGTCACGGTCACGTCCCAGGTGTATATGGGATCGGTCATCGAATGGCGGCTGCGCACGGCGCACGGCGACCTGCTCGCCTGCCATACCCACAACGCCAGCCACGACCCGGCGCGCGGGCTCGCGCCCGGCGACCGGGCTTTTGCCTGCTTCGACGCGCACGACTGCGTCTCCTTTCACTGACCGTTCTTTCCGACCATGGCCCCGATCCTACCCCGCCGCCGCTTCCTGCAACTGTCCTCCGGCCTGGCGCTCGCGCCCGTGCTCGGCGCAACGGCCGCTACGCTGACCAGCGTCACGGCACGCGCCGCGGACGCCCCCCGCACCGTGACCGTCGGCACCTGGGGCGGCGATTATCAAAATCTGCTCGAATCGCAGATCGCCACGCCGCTGCTCAAACCGGAGGGGATCGACGTGTCGTTCCTGACCGGGGACCAGGTCTCGCGGATGACGAAACTGCGCGCCGAACGCACCGCGCGGCGGCCGTCGATGGATGTCGCCTGCCTGGCCGACATCGATATGTACACGATGAACGAAGCGGGTCTGCTGCTCGCGCCGGACCTCTCGAAAGTGCAGAATGCCCGCAATATCTTTCCGACGCTGAGCAGCCCGTTCGCAGTGCCCCACATCTTCAGCGGCATGGTCATCGTCTACAACACGGACTACGTCAAGACCGCGCCCGACAGCTTTACCGTGGCGTTCGACGCGAAATTCAAGGGCAAGGTCGGGTTCTCCGACATCCTCTACAACTTCAACGCGATGATGGGTTCGCTCAGCGCCGGCAAGGGCGCGTCGGACCTGAAGGCCGGTGCGGATTTCCTGCGCCAGTTGAAAGCGAACAAGCCGCGCGTCTATCCCTCGAACGAGGCCGTCGCCGCGGCGTTGAAATCGGGCGAGATCTGGATGACCTGCATGTGGAAGGCGCGCGCGCTCCAGTGGCGGCAGGCCGGCGTGCCCCTGGGCTTCGCATTCGACAAGAACGGCGCGGTGCCCGCCGTATTCCAGGCCGCGATTCCCAAAAACATCCGTCAACCGGACACGGCCTACCGCTTTCTCAGCGGCATGCTCGACCCGCGCGCGCAGGTGGGTTTCGCCGAAAAGATGGGCTATGCGCCGACCATCCGCAATGCCGGCCTGCCCGCCGGACTGCAGGCCCGCGTGGGATTCACCGATGCGCAGATCGAGAAGTTCCAGAAGCTCGACTACGCGAAGCTGAACGCGGACAAGGAGGCGCTGCTCACCTACTGGAACACGGACTTCAAGGTAGGACTCTGAGCATGGCGCGTTTGCAACGCGGTCTGCCGGGGACATCCACCACGGCGCGCGCGCGGCGCCTGGCCGGTGCGGGACTGGCGTTTCCGGCATCGCTGGTCGTGGTGATCGTGATGCTGGTGCCGGCGTTGCAGTTGTTCCGCTACAGCTTCAACCGGTATGACCCGGTCGAGACGATGAAAAGCGCGCTGACGCTGGAAAACTATGTGCGTTTCTTTCACGAGGGCTATTACCTCGGTGTGCTCGGCACCACGCTCTGGGTGGCGGCGCTGTGCACCGCACTCTCCCTCGTCGCCGGTTTTCCTGTCGCGTACATGCTCGCCAAGACGCAGACGCGCTTCAAGAGCCTGTTGATCATCCTGCTGGTCTTTCCGCTGATGGTGGGCAACGTCGTGCGGGCAGCCGGCTGGATGGTGATCCTCGGCAATGCCGGTTTCGTCAATTCGGTACTGCATCTGTTCGGCTTGATCGATCAGCCGGTGCGCCTGCTGTACACGCCGCTCGCGGTGATCCTCGGCACCACCGGCGTCGTGCTGCCGTATATGATCCTCACGCTGCAAAGCGTGCTCGAAGGCATCGATCTGAGCATCGAGGAAGCCGCGCGCAACCTCGGCGCCGGCTTTGCCAGGACCTTCTTCCGGATCGTGCTGCCGATCGCCACGCCGGGCGTGGCCGCGGGCACGATGCTGGTGTTCATCCTCTGCATGAACGCGTATGCGACGCCGGTCCTGCTTGGCGGCACCGGGCTGACGATGATGGCGCCGGCGGTCTACGACCAGATCGCGAAAACGGCGAACTGGCCGTTCGGCGCAGCGCTCGCCCTGATCCTGATGATCGTGACGCTGGCCGGCGCGCTGGCGTCGAGCCTACTCATCCACCGGCGCTATGCGCAACGCATGGTGCATTGAGCCCCGCACCGCGCAACCCTTTCGGTGCACTGCGCCGCACCACGCAACCTTTTCCAGGCATCCAGGAACCGCACCATGCCCGTCCTCACCCGTGCCACCCATGCCCATCGGCTGACCGCGCTGCGCGCCATGATGGCGCGCGAGCAACTCGACGCCGTCGTGCTGACCGGCGCGGACTTTTTCCAGTGGGCGAGCAACTTCCACGTGGACGTGCAGACCTGGGAGCGGCCGATCCTGCTGTGCGTCACGGCGGACGGGGCATCGTTCGCGGTGATGAACGAACTCTCGACGCATCACCTGCGCTTCGCTCGCGAACGCGGCTCGCTCTGGCTCGACGACATCACGCTGTATGCCGAACATCCGCAAGGCGCGGGCCGTCAGCCGCTGATCACGCAGTTGCCCGAACTGGTCGCGGAGCGCCTGACGCACGCCGGGCTGCGGCGCGCGCGCATCGGCTACGACGCATTGAACGCACCGTTGTCGCGCGCGCTGACGCTGCTGCCGGAAGCGCGGTTGCTGGCCATGACGGCCGACCTGCGCGCGCTGCGCTGGGTCAAGCAGCCGGAAGAACTGGCGGTGATGCGCGCCGCGGCCGACCTCTCCGACTGGGTGCAGGAACGCTATCGCGAAAACTTCCGCGTCGGCCGGCTGACCGCCGAGCTGGATGCGCAAATGGCGTCGCTGATGGTCGAAGAGGCGGCGCGTCGTTTCCCCGGAGAACATCTCGAAATTTTGCGCTGCTGGACGCTCGCGGGTCCGGCCGCGTCGTCGCCGCATGGTGACGGCGCCTCCTGCGGCGCGCGGATCGGCGCGGGCGACGTCATCATCAATCTGGTGATTCCGCGCCTCAACGGCATCGTCATCGAAAACGAACGCACCTGGTTCTGCGGCCGGCCCAGCGACGAGCAGAAACGCTTCTACCGGGTCGCGCTCGATGCCAACGAAGCGGCGCTCGACGCCGCGGTCACTGGCCGCCCGGTGTCGGGCATCGACGCCGCCGCCCAGGCGGTCATCGAACAGGCCGGTTGCGCCGCCTACATCCGGCACCGTACCGGCCATGGCATGGGCATCATGGGACACGAATTCCCGGAGGACATGGCGTTCAACCATCGCGCGCTGCTGGAAAACGAAGTGTATTCGGCCGAACCGGGCATCTATGTCTATGGTTTGGGCGGTTTTCGCATCGACGATACCGTCGTCGTCGGCGACGTGCCGGAGGTCCTCACCCGGGCACCCAAGACGCTCGACTACGTGAGCATCGGCTGAGCGGCCGCACGATTCGAGGTTCATGCTGCGGCACCGGAGCAACGATGGACTTTCGCCATATCGATGCCTTTCGCGCAGTCATGCTGACCCGCACGACCACCCGCGCGGCGCAGTTGCTGGGACTGTCGCAGCCGGGCATCAGCCGGCTGATCGTCGAGTGCGAGCGCGACACCGGCCTGACGCTGTTCAACCGCGAACGCGGACGACTCGAACCCACGCCGCAGGCCCGCCTGTTGTTCGAGGAAGTCGAACGACGCTATGCCGGTCTTGAAAACATTCGTGAATTCGCCACGAGCCTGCGTGATGCCAACCAGACGACACTGCGCGTGGGCAGCGTCCTGTCCTTCGGCCTGCGCTTTTCCGCCGATGTGATCGCCCGCTTCCGCATGCAGCATCCGCATGTCCATCTGGAATTCACGACCGGTGCCTCGGGCCTGATTCGCGACCGGGTGGCGGCGTGCACCATGGCGCTCGGGGTCGTGACCGATTCGGCCGATGTGCGCGACACCGAGGCGACGCCCTTCGCCGCGCTCGATGTGCTCTGCGTGCTGCCCGCCGGGCATCCGCTTGCCGCGCACGAGGTCGTGACGGCCGAGCAGTTCCGGCGCTATCCGGTCATCAGCTACCTGCCGTCGAACATGATCACCTGGGGCATGGACTCCCTCTTCGCCGGAATCGTGCCGCCCCAACTGGCGGCCGTCGTGCAGTATTCGGTCAACGTGGCCGATCTCGTGCGCGCGAACGTCGGCATCGGTCTCGTGCATCCGATCATCGCGTACGACTTTCTCGACACAGGCCTGGTGTTTCGCCGCTTTGCGCCGGCACAGACCTTTCGCGCGCTGAAGATCCGTCCACGGCATCCGGATGCATCGCCGCATGTCGACGCCTATAGCGATGCGCTGGATACCACGCTGCGCAATGTCGTGCGCGCGGTCGAAACTGCCGTGTCGCGCTGAATTCCGGGGCGGCGTGGGGCCCTGTCGCCGATCAGGCCGGCTCGATCGGCATGCCGAGGCCGTACCGGCCGAGTTCCGCAAACAGCGCGTCCCGGAGCGAACCGACCGCCCACGCCCCTGCACCGGAGAGAAGATTCAGCGCTCCACCGAGGATCGAATGCAGCAGCGGCAGACCATGCTCCGCCGCCATGCCTTTCAACAGATCCATCACATCGGGACGGGCGGAAATCAGTTGCAACAGGGCTGCCGTGGCGGTGATATTGTTGGTTTCGTACAGCAGCGCGGTGAACAGGTGGGCCACCACCGCCTGTGCGCTGGGCCCGAGCATGCTGTCCTGCAGCAGGACATATTTTGCGACGCTGACGCTGGCGTTGAGGGAGTGCATCGCCACGACGTGCTGCAAGGACGCCGTGTCGTAGACCGCGTTCGCGGCGGACAACAGCACCGATGCCGCGACAGGTACCAGAGCGACAGTGGGTGCGCCGACGACCTTGCTGGCCACCAACGCCTTCTGCGCAAGGTCGAGCGCCCGGTACCAGAGCGGTCTGTTGCGATCGTTGTTATTGACCATATGGGAAGTCACGCGACTCGCCAGACCGGGCAGCACCGCCGCGGCGCGGCAGACGCTCGTGGCGAACGGCATGGCAGATGGCAGGAACGGCGCGGAAATAGGCATCGCCGTAAAATCCTCGATGATGACTGAAGCTGGGTAACGTCCGGCCGGCATCCGTTCCCTGCGCAGCGCGCTCGCGCTACCATAGCGAACGCATTTCCGAGATCCCTCATGGCTACTACCCCCACCCTCTACCTCGACGTCTGGTCCGACTACGTCTGTCCCTTCTGTTATCTCGAATTACCGGTGCTGGATCAGTTCCGCAATGCCTACGGCGACGCGGTGGAGATCCGCTGGCATGCGTTCGAGTTGCGTCCGGAACCCGTACCGACGCTGGATCCCGAAGCCGAGGACCTGCATGACAACTGGGAACGCGCGATCTATCCGCTGGCGATCGAACGTCATCTGCTGCTCCGGCTGCCGCCGGTCCAACCGCGCAGCCGCAAGGCACTCGAGGCGGCGTTCTTCGCACGCGACGCCGGCCTGTTCGAACCGGTGCATCGTGCGATCTTCAAGGCGTTCTTCGAGGATGGTCTGGATATTGGTGACACGGACATCCTGATCGACATTGCCGCGAATTGCGGCGTCGACCCGGAAATGCTGGAAGAAGCGCTCAACGAAGGCACATATGCCGATGCGGTGCAGGAAGACCAGGCATTCGCGCAGAAACTGGGGGTGTCCGGCGTGCCGTTCGTCGTGTTGTCACGCGATGCGGCGGTGGGACAGGATCAACCACCGGCACCGATCGCCCTGCGAGGCGCGGCGCCGGTCCAGCACTTCGAGGCGGCCGTCGAGCGTCTTTTTCCGGATGGATTTCCGGAAGGCTGAAAACGGCACGTGGGCGCTGGGCCTGGAACGTTTTCGGCGTCAGTCCCCAGCAGCCGCGGCGAGTCATGCACCTGGGGACGATTCCGGCAGCGCCGACGAATGATGGCTGGAGATGAGCCATCGCCCGTCCTTGTCCTGACGGTAGACAAAGGTGTATCTCGCCTTGATGCTCGTGCCATCCGCCGTCGTGAACGTATAGTGTCCCGTATCGCTGGCCTTGCGCTCGGACACCCGGATTATCCGTTCCGGAGAAGCGTCGATCGTGGCGACCACGCCAGGGTACTTCTTCAGAAAATCGCGAAAGTAATCTTCCCGTGCCTGCACGGTGACGCGCGCCTCGTTGGATTTCGTAGGAAGGAGCAAGGCGTCCGCCGCGTATAGCGCGTTGACCTTGCGCGCATCGCCCGTGCCGAGAGCGGCGCTCCACTGCGTGAACAAAGCGGCAATTTCCGCTTTCTGCGCGTCCGTGGTGGGTGCGATATCGGGATTCCGCACGTCTGTCATCACCGCGGCTTCAGGGCTGGCATGTGCCGTGGGCATGAACGTCGCGACAGCCAGGGCAAGTGATAGCAATAGGCGTTTCATCGTTTCCTCGATTGAAGTTCTCTATCCGACCTGCTGAAGAATCGTCTCGCTGGATGTGGAAGCGAGGCGCAGCAGGCATATTATTTTCGAGTAACTTCCTGAAGGATCTACGACACGTCCGAATATTCCCGCGCACAAACGCAAACGCCCCGCCTTTTGAGGGGCGGGGCGTTTGGTACGGCTTAGGGAGCCTGACGATTACCTACTTTCACACGGGAATCCGCACTATCATTGGCGTGGAGTCGTTTCACGGTCCTGTTCGGGATGGGAAGGGGTGGGACCGACTCGCTATGGTCATCAGGCAAAGAGGGGTGTGGCGCGCGCGGTGCAGCGGTGCGGCGTCACGAATCTGGGAAGAAGTTCAATCTGGGGTGCGAGTGTATCGGCACACAACCGATGCTGCATAACCTGCACACGTTGGCTGCGGTATTGCACGCAGTCTTAAAACGTACTGGTTATAGGATCAAGCCTCACGGGCAATTAGTACTGGTTAGCTTAACGCATTACTGCGCTTCCACACCCAGCCTATCAACGTCCTGGTCTCGAACGACCCTTCAGGGGAATCAAGTTCCCAGGGATATCTCATCTCAAGGCGAGTTTCCCGCTTAGATGCTTTCAGCGGTTATCTCTTCCGAACATAGCTACCCGGCGATGCCACTGGCGTGACAACCGGTACACCAGAG